>JAOAFQ010000075.1 GCA_026416195.1 Candidatus Aminicenantota bacterium
TGGATGGAAGGGAAAGTAACTAAAAGCCCCGAGCTCGAACTTAGCGAGCTAGATAAAATTTCTGTTTTTAGATTTCTCCTTTTTGAAATGCCTTCCCTTGAATATAATCAATATTATTCTACTAATTTATTGAAATCATACGAGGTTCGGTATGGCAATTAAGCCCGGAGACATCGTCAAGGGGCCCTTTTGGGAGGAGCCAGTAAGAGTAAGTCAGATAGAGCAGGTGGGCGATTATATCCAGCTCATTGGTATAACCCAAAATACAAAAAGGGGCATAGATCAGCTTTTCACCCCTGCAGAATTTCAACGCATTCAACCCGCCCTAACAGAAATTGACTTTGCTGCGCCTCCTGAGCATACATTTTTCCTTATAGAAGCTACTCGTTTCAACTATGCCTCTCTATTTGACCCTCTCCTGGCCATGAGCGTTTCCAGAATTGATCCTCTGCCTTTTCAGATTGAAGGGGTATATGGATATATCTTGCGTCAACCGCGTATCCGGTTTTTGATTGCTGATGATCCTGGTGCCGGAAAAACCATAATGGCTGGCCTGATAATAAAAGAGCTTAAGATGAGAAAGTTAGCTCGAAGGGTTTTAATTGTTGTGCCTGGCCACCTGAAAGAGCAATGGATAAGGGAAATGGAAGAGAAATTCAGTGAAAGCTTTGTTGTTCTTGATAGGGGTACGTACCGCGGTCATTACCGCGAAAATCCCTGGGAGAAAAACGAACAAGTCATTACATCTATAGACTTCAGTAAGCAGGACGACATCCTGCCTGACTTGAGTGAGGTTAATTGGGATCTGATAATTGTCGACGAAGCCCATAAAATGGCGGCCTACGCCTACGGAGATAAAACGACTAAGACCCAGCGATATAAATTAGGTGAAGTACTATCAAGAAATTCTAATCATCTGATTTTTCTGACTGCCACCCCTCACAAGGGCGACCCTGAGAACTTCCGACTTTTCCTGGATCTCTTATATCCCGGTTTCTTTGCTTCTACCGATTTAATTGATGAATCTATTCGCAATAAGGATAACCCCCTCTTTATTCGTCGCCTAAAAGAAGACCTTAAAGATTTTGATGGCAAGCCACTTTTTACCCGAAGGTTCCCAAAAACCATCAGATTTCACCTGTCCGATGATGAAAAAGAACTCTATAACGAAGTTTCCCGCTACATTATAGAACAATATGATTTGGCCCAGAGTGATCCTAAGAAGAAAAATGTTGCCTTTGCTCTGATGATTTTACAGCGCCGCATGGCTTCAAGCACCTATGCCTTGTTTCAATCTCTTCGGAGAAGAAAGGAGAAGCTTGAAAAGATATTAAAAGGGGAAGAAGAAACCCAAGATATATTTACTGATTTCGAAGCGATAGAAGATTTGGAAGAAAAAGATCGCTGGCAAAAAGAGAAAGAATGGGAAGCAATCAGCCTGGCCGCCAACCTCGACCAGCTTCGCCGCGAAATAGAGCGAATCGACCTTCTGGCTGAAAAGGCCGGAGAAATCATAAGCAATGAAGGCGAAATTAAGCTCAAGGAGCTGAAAAAGGCCATTACCGAGGGGTTCAAGAAAATTCATGAAATGCAGGGTAATCCAAAAATTCTTATTTTTACCGAATCTAGAGATACCCTTGATTATTTGACCGATAAGATTAGAAGATGGGGATACAATGTGAATTACATACATGGTGGAATGAGTCATGAAGAGCGAACTGAAGCCGAGAAAATATTCCGTGATGATACAGATATCATGGTGGCCACCGAAGCTGCCGGTGAGGGGATTAACCTTCAGTTTTGTCATCTCATGATCAATTATGACCTTCCTTGGAACCCAAATCGGCTGGAACAACGTATGGGCCGTATTCACCGTTATGGTCAGAAAAAAGATGTTTATATATTCAATCTTGTTTCCGAAGACACCAGAGAAGGTAAGGTCCTGGCTAAGGTACTTGATAAATTGGATGAGATCAGAAAAGCTTACGGCAGCGACCGGGTATTTGATGTCATCGGTGAACTATTCTATGGAAAGGACCTATATCAGCTTATCGTGGATGCCGCCACCAACGCTAAAACGATGGATGAAATCCTGGCCGAGCTTGATATTAAGTGTGATGAAGAATATATCTCCCGTATTAAAGAAATGATGGGAGAGACGCTGGCCACCCATTTTATTAATTATCCGAAGATCAAAGAATGGGCCGAAAGAGCTCGCGAAAACCGATTGATCCCAGAATATGTGGAGAATTTTTTCAAGAAAACATTTACCCGAATTGGGGGAAGGTTTCGAGAGCTGAGAGATGGTTTCCTAGCTATAGAATCTATACCATCCGAGCTAAAGAGAATTGCTGAACATGTCGACTTTAAAAATTCTTTTGGCTCGCTTGAGCCCCTTTACCCAAAGGTAACCTTTGATAGAGACCTGGCTTTTAAGAACCCAGATTCCAAGTTTATTTCTTTCGGGCATCCATTATTAGAAGCCCTGATTAGATGGGTGTTAAATAGCTTCAAGGAAAATAGTATGAGGGGATCTGTATTCAGAGACCCATCCGGCAAATATGACGGCTATATCTGGTATTATGTAGCCGAGATAAGAGACGGCAAGAATGAAGTCGCCGGTAGAAGAATTATTGCCCTTTATGATGATGGCCGCAACTGCTGCGAAATTAACCCGGCCATAATCTGGGATTTATCTCCTTATGATGGCAAGATTGAAAAAGTCGAGATGGATACTCGCAAAATGCTCTCTGAAGCCATAAAAGCGGTTGAGAAATTTAAGCAGGAGTTGACTTCCGAGCGCCGACGTCAGGCTGAAATTAAAAAGAAATATGGCTTAAAATCGCTGGACTATCTAATCTCGGAGTTGGACCTGGAGCTGGTCAGCCTGATAGACAGACAAGCCCAGGGGGAAAGGGTTGAGCTCCCCATCAGGATGAAGGAAGAGCAGAAAAGACGCTACGAACTGGCCCGAAGGGAGCTGGAGGATGAAATAAACAAAGAACAAACTCTGACCATAAACACCCCCGAGCTCCTGACAGTTATAAGAGTACTCCCTGAATCAGGAGAGATGGTTGAAGATAAAGAAATTGAAGCTCTGGGGATGAAAATTGCCATGGATTATGAGAGAAGCCAGGGGAGGGAGCCTGAGGATGTTTCGGCCCAGAACCTCGGCTTTGATATTCGCTCTGAAGGGAAAGATGAAATAAGATATATTGAGGTTAAAGCCAGGGCCAATGAGGGTGAGGTGGCCTTAACTCCCAACGAATGGTTTAAAGCCCAAAGATTTAAGGAGCAATATTGGCTCTATATAATTTTCAACGCCTCTACCTCACCGTCGATCCGTTTTATCCAGAACCCTTCAGAAAATTTATCCGTGCTTAAAGAGGAATCAGTGGTCAGGTATGTTGTACCAGTAAGCGAAGTGAGGAACAAAACAAAGGAGGAATATAGGTGGCAGAAATAGATAAGAGGCTCATAGAAGTAACTTTTCCGGTCAAAGAAGTAAGCCAGATATCGGCTAAAGAGAAAAACATAAGGCATGGACATATTTCCACCCTTCATATCTGGTGGGCCAGGCGTCCCCTGGCCTCATCTCGGGCTACTAATTATGCAGCACTCATTCCGGCTCCAGATGACCCGGTTGAGTTGGAAAAAAAGAAAAAATTTATCGTCGAATTATCCAAATGGGAGAACTCCTTAAACCAGAGATTACTCGAGAAAGCCAGAAAAGAGATTCTTGAAGCCAACGGCGGGGTTCCGCCCAAGGTTTTGGATTGCTTTGCTGGCGGTGGCTCTATCCCTCTCGAAGCTCTTCGTCTTGGCTGCGAAACCTATGCTTTAGAGTACAATCCTGTAGCTGTGCTCATACTGAAATGCACCTTAGAATATCCCCAGAAGTACGGCCGAGCTGATAACGCTCCTAAGGACTTAAAACTCGGGAAATCAAAAAGTGGTAACCCCCTTTTAGACGAGGTCGAAAAATGGGGAAATTGGGTGCTGGAAGAGGCCAGAAAGGAAATCGGCCGTTTCTACCCACCCGATGAGGATGGTTATATTCCTGTAGGATATATCTGGGCCAGAACCATACCTTGTCAGAACCCGGCCTGCGGCGCGGAGATTCCTCTGATGAGACAGTATTGGCTGGCAAAGAAAATTGGGAAACAAGTGGCTCTTTTCCCCTATAC
>JAOAFQ010000089.1 GCA_026416195.1 Candidatus Aminicenantota bacterium
TTTATGAAAAATCTAGGATATGTTTATGTTCTTCCCCCCTTTCTTGCCGCTTGGGGACCCGCCTTTCTTTTTGGCTCGCTAGCCCTCTTTTTAATTACTCGAATCAGAACTTGAAATTACATCTTATATTTACCAAAATCCTCTGGCTTGAGACTTTCAAGCCATTCCCGTAGTTTCTCTGACGTTTCGAGGTTTTCATCAAGCTTTAGGCTTTGGGCTCTTTTAATGACCTCCTCCTCGACAAAAATCGGGGCTCTCGTTCTTAAAGCTAAGGCAATCGCATCGGAGGGTCGAGAATCAATGACATAGCTTTGATCACCTTGGCGACAATAAATTAGAGCATAAAAAGTATTATTTCGAACATCATTGACTACAATCTTTTCCACCAGCACCTCTAGATGATCAAGGATGTTTTTCAAAAGATCATGAGTCATCGGCCGAGGTGTAGGAATGTTTTCTAAAGAAAGAGCAATGGCATTAGCTTCAAAGACGCCAATCCATATTGGTAAAATCCTTTCACTCATAGGGTCTTCGAGAACTACGATAGGCATCTTGGAAATTGGGTCTAAAACCAGACCTTTTATTTTGACTTCGATTTCCATCCTTCCTCTTTTCAATTAAATAATAAAAGCCTCTTCTTTGGTTGTCAAGGTATTCATCTCAGGAATTTTCTTCAGATAATCTCTCTTTTATGGACAAAGTTAAGAACAAAATTAGAAGAGGCTAAGCTGTCCCTCAGAGGAATCCTTAGACTCTTCCACGGGGAAAAGACTAATTCGACCATAAAAGCCATCGTGACCGGGCTCAATATGGACTAATCCTTTTCTCATTCTATCAATACCCAAACTTATCTTTTCAGGCTGAAAGCGAGCTAATTCATTAATAGGAATTTCTGTTAGGATGCGATGTTCATGGCCAAACTCATAGATAAAACGAAAATAGATCTCCCACACGCTTTGGCATTCAGCGCTCTTACCTAGGGCTTCGGCAATTATTTCATTAAGGGGAATGAGATTCTTATAAGGAATCTTATTGGTCGGAACTTGATGGGGCTCTCGATCGGCTAATTCTTCGACCCGATGCAGTACCCCAACAGTTAATTTTTTTCCACAACGAGGACAAATGTTATTATTTTTCCTTGATTCGCGGGGCGAAAAAACTACATTACATTTTCGATGGCCGTCATAGTGGTATTTACCTTCTTCTGGGAAAAATTCAATAGTGTAGAGAAAGCGTTGAGGATCACGACTTTTAAGGGCGGCTACTAAACCATTATAGCTAAATTCGGTGTCAAAAACATTGGCTTCTCGGCCAAGGCGCGAAGGGGAATGGGCATCAGAATTAGAGATGAGAGCATAGCGATCAAGAGAAGAAAGGCGCCAGTTCATCGGTGGATCAGAGGAAAGACCAGTCTCCAAGGCGAAAATGAAGGGAGTCATTTCTTCAAAGCATTCTTCAACGGAATCGAAGCCAGAATTCGCGCCGAAAAGGGAAAACCAAGGTGTCCAAATATGGGAGGGGATAACGACGCAACGCGGACAAAGATCGATTATCATTTTAAGAAAAATCTTGGCATCTAGACCCAAAACCGGCCGACCATCAGCCTGAAGATTGCCTAGACCGGCAAGACGCTGGTTTATTTTTTCAACTGATTCAAAATCAGGAGCAAAGACAAGAAGATGAATTTTTCTGACCTTACCTTTTTTTGAATAGACGAGGCTGACTTCCGTTGATAGAATGAAAGAAACATCGTCTTTGGAAAGAACCAAATTTTTTAAAAAGCCGTTTGCTGGGGGACTGAGGCTCTTGAGGCGATAAAAACCATTGCCGCAGGGTTCTAGTTTTTGTTTCGTTAAAAAAAACCATTCCGGATGGGTAAAATCACCCGAGGCCACAAGAGAAATGCCTTTAGCTTTTGCCCAGTAAGCAAGATAATCAAAGGTCATATCCTTTGATGTGGCTCTTGAGAATCTTGAATGGAGATGCAAATCAGCAATAAATCTCATCGACCCGAGAGGCTAAAGTTTAGTCGATTTATCTGGGTATTTCAAGGGCCCCAAATAAAAGCCCAGAGAGTTCTTTTTTTATTTAAGCATTAATAGTAGAATAAAAATAGAGATTAGAGATAATGGAGGAAAAAATGAGACACTTTGTGAGAGCAATATTAGTTTTACTTGTTTTTTTCTCCTGTCTTTGGGCTCAGGAACATAAGGGCCAAGGAAGACTAATTGGTTATGTCTTTGATGAGCAAGGTCATCCCCTTGAAGGGGTCAAAGTAAAACTCTTTAGCCTTAAAACCCAAACTGGCTTTGAAATAGCTACCGATAAAAATGGTCGATGGGTGGCGGCCTGGATAAGAGGCGGGGGCTGGAATATTGATTTCGAAAAGTTTGGCTATATCCCAAGAAAAATCTCAGTTGAGGTTCAGGAGTTTGGTCGCAATCCTGAGATCAAAATAAACTTAAAAAAAGCTGAAGGATTGATCATAACTGACGATTTAAAGATGCTGTTGCAGAAAGGAAATGATCTCTTCGAGCAGAAAAAATATGAGGAAGCTATTATTGTTTACAATGAAGTTCTTCAGAAATATCCTGATGCCTATATTATTTACAAAAATATTGGCAACTGCTATTTCAATCTAGAAAAATATGAAGAAGCTGAGGCAGCTTACCAAAAAATTCTTGATAAGGACCCCCAGAATGTAGATGCCATAATTCTCATTGGTAATACTTACGCCAATCGTGGTTTGAATGATAAAGCTATGGAATGGTATAGGAAGATTAATTTTGAAAAGATTGAAGATCCAATTGTCCTTTATAACTTAGGGACAAATTACTACAATAATTCGAAATTCGAAGAAGCCCTTAAATTTTACCTACGGGCAGTTGAGCTTCAAAAAGATTTTCTTGATGCCATTTATCAACTTGGACTGACTTATTTAACCTTGAATAAGACGGCAGAAGCTATCCAGACCTTTGAAAATTACCTCAAAATTGACGCTGATTCAGAGCGAGCCCAACAAGTTAAAGGCTTTCTTGAGTACCTTCGAAAGAAATAAGAACACCTTTGGATAAATAGCGGTGAATAAACAAAATTTAGGATGACAGCTTGACTAAAAGAAAAAGATTATCCAAAAAGTTATTGCTCATCATGGTCATTTCTAACATAATGCTTCGATTTTACAGCTGCATTCCCCAAATTAAGCTTGATCCAGAGAGCCAGAAATTTTATGAATACGCGCGACTAATCATGACCAGTGAGGAGAATAAAATTTTTCTTCAATTACGGGACGAGCAAGCTCGAAAAGAATTCATTGAGGAATTCTGGGCAAAAAGAGACCCAGATCCAGAAACCGAAGAAAATGAATTTAAAAATGAATTTTATCGACGCATCGATTATGCCAATAAACATTTTAATGAAGGCATTCCTGGCTGGAAAACAGATCGGGGCCGAATTTATATTTATATGGGACCACCAGATAAGTTTGAGGAGTTTTTTAGTCACAATGATCCAGAAATTCGAGGGTCAATTCTTTGGTGGATTTATTATGATTACGAATTGGTCATTGAATTCGTTGATCGTCGAGGGATGAATCATTATGAAATTCGAACCTACAGTGGTGATTTTTTTGGGGCTATGGAGAAGATAAAGCTAGGTCAGATTGGACTCAAAGAGAAAGGACTTAAAATCCGACAAGCTGATTTTGATTTAACCTACGATGAAAGAAGCCAGGAAGCAGTAGTTTCTTTACCTCTGAAGTCTTTTAAATTTCTCATCGAAGGCGAGGAAATGGTTTCTCGTCTAGGATTTGAGTTTTATCTTTACCGTACCGACGGCGAGAAAGTGCAACGTTTTAAAGAAAAGAGGCTTTTAAAATTAAAGGAAGCAGATTTGACTAAAATGCAAACGGCTGAATTCAGATTTCTCTGTCCCCTTGGTGCCGGCAATTATTATTTTGATTGTTTGATTTTGAGTGAAGATGAAACTTTCCCACGAACGAGAAAAATCTTTGAGATAACAGTGAAAAAATAAATTTTGATTTCCAAAGATTATCATGGGGAGGTCTTTATGAGGCGGAAGCCCTTCTCAATAATTGTCATTATTTTTCTTACTTGCTGGTTAGCAAATTCTCTTTTTTCGCAGAAAAAATTTAAAGAATCCGAGTTGCCTAGTAAATATCAGGAATGGCTTAATCTGGTGGCCTATATCATCTTGCCTCAGGAAAAAGAGGTTTTCCTTCAATTAGATAATGATCGAGATCGAGACCTTTTTATTGAAGCCTTTTGGCGGCAGCGCGATCCTACTCCTGGAACCCCTGAAAATGAGTATAAAGAAGAACATATCCGTCGGTTCAATTACGCCAATAAATTTTTTGGGCGGAGCACTACCCGGGAAGGTTGGCGGACGGATATGGGCCGTATTTATATCATTTTAGGAGAGCCGGTGAGTATTGAACGTTTTGAATCTTCGAGTTTTATTGTTCCTTGTCAGGCTTGGTCTTATTATGGCGATCCTAAGAAAGATTTGCCGCCTCATTTTGTCCTTCTTTTTTATCAGCGGGGTGGCGTTGGGGAGTATAAACTTTATGATCCAGTGGCCGATGGGCCAATTAATTTATTAATTGATAAGAGAGATGTTGACCCAACCAATTATGAAGAGCTTTATGAAAAAATAAAAGAAATTGCCCCGACTTTGGCCGACATTGCCATTTCCTTAGTCCCTGGGGAATTTACCTATGGCTATACTCCTTCCCCTAGAAATAATATTATAATGGCTAATATCTTTGAATCACCAAGAAAAGATGTCAACCCTTCATACGCAACCCATTTTCTTAATTATAAAGGCGTAGTCAGCACTGAATATTTGACCAATTTTGTCGATAGTGAATCGATGGTCGAAATTATTCCTGACCCGGTTACTGGCCTTTCTTTTGTTCATCTGAGCGTCGTTCCTAAAAGTATTTCCGTAGACTATTATGAACCTAAAGATCAATATTATTGTCCGTATCAACTTAATTTAAGCTTACGGGTTCAAGACAATATTATTTTTCAATATACCAAAGACATTCCTTTTTATTTTTCTAAACAAGATGCCCGGAAAGTTCAGGTTAATGGTCTTTCCATTGAAGATTCCTTTCCCATCATTGAGGGTACTTATAAACTTATTGTCCTCCTTCAAAATCCGATAGCCAAGGAATTTAGTCTTTTGGAAAAAGAAATTTTTGTCCCTGGACAGAACGAGCCTAATTTGCTTTTTGGCCCTTATTTAGGTTATCGAAGCGAAAATTATCAAGTTGGTCTTCATCTTCCTTATAAGATCCTGGATAAGAAATTGATGGTTGACCCGAAAAATGTCTTTAGCCCCCAGGATGAAGCTCAGGTAATGGTTTGTTTAGTTGAACCTACTCAGAATATCTGGCAGGAGGGACAGATTCGACTCTTAATAAAAGGTCTAAAAGAGGTTAATCCAACTGAAAAGGCTTATCTCCTTAAGCTAGCTAGTCAACCTCGTCAACGGATTATGGCTTTTAATCATGCCCTTGATGTGGCTGAATTAACTCCTGATTATTATGAACTTAAAGTTCAGTTGATCGATGGTCAGGGTAATGTTTTGAGGGAAAAGACTGGTCACTTTATTGTTTCTAGGGAAAAAGCTGTTCCCCACCCTATGGTTTCTACTAAGGGGCTTTCTCTTGCCAACCGTCATCTTCTCCATCTAATGGTGGCCCATCAATATGAGAAAATGAATCTTTCGGATCAGGCTGAAGCTCAATATAAAAAGGCTCTTGAGCTTAAACCTGACTATAGCGAAGCCCGACTGAGTTATTCTCAATTTTTAGTCAGAAATCGAAAATTTGAACAAGCTCTAGAAGTTTTGACTCCTTTGGCGGGAGAAGAAAGATTCAAGTTTGAGTACTATCTATGGAGAGGGTTTGCTCTAATGGGCCTTGGCCGTTATGAGGAAGCTAAGGAGAGTCTCCTCGAAGGTAATAAAATTTATAACAGTGACACTCGCTTGCTTAACGCTTTAGGTGAATGCTTTTTCCGAACTGGCGATAAAAACCGAGCTCTTGAAGTATTGCGTGCTTCACTCCGTTTAAACGCTAACCAACCTGCAATTAAAAAGTTAATAGAAGAATTGGAGAAAAAATAACCTTCCCTCTCTCAATCAAGCTTAGACTTATTTAACTTGAAAATCGATGGTCTTAGTGAGAGTTTTTCCCGAAATTTTATCCTGAATTTGAACTCCCAAGGTATATTTTCCTTCAGGCAAATCTCTGGTTTCTTGACGCTGCTCATTACCTTGCTTAACGATTACGGTCTGCTTCAGGGGTAAAGGCTGACTGACTAAGGGGTTGTCATAGGTTTGGGGAACCCAACGAATAGCTAATTCTTCATCCTTTTTAACTTCATAGTTAATTTCAATGTTATATTTTTGTTCAGCGCTGGGTTGGGCCCCAAAGATGAAAAAGAATATATCAAGATTTTCGCCAAGAGAGAAAATTCGATCAATATTTGGAACGATTTTTACAACTGAGTAAGTGAAAAATCCTCGGTGAAGCGTTGTTCTCATTTCGGGGGCTTCAATTCGATCGATGGATTTAATAAAGAAAATGGGGGTAGTTTCCATTGAATTTTGGAATGAAGCCGGGTCAGGAAGCGAAAATTCGTAATATTGAACCCCTATTTTCTTCAAATCAAGGGAAGTTATAGCCACGCTAAGCAAATAATTTCCAGCCAGCAACGGATATCCAAAGAAATAATAATCTTCTTTTTCTAAATCAATGGTGGCAGCGTCTTCAATGAGATTACAGGGAACATAGACTTCTCTGATAGTTTTATAACTATTGCCTTCAAGAACATTAAACATTAAAAACATATTAAAAGAAGCTTGCAGCTGATTGCTGGAAAGAGGCTGAACTTGAGTTTCCTGAACCCCAGCTTCCTCTTTTTTTACCCCTTGTTCCTGACTAATAGGCCGATAACCCAAGTCAGCATTTTTAATCTTTAAAAGGAAAATACTATGGAGACCCTCTCTAGCTGGTAGGAAAATATTTTGAACCACAGTAAAAGGAATATCAAGGCGAGGTTCTCGGTTGGTCATTCCAGCGAGCATTACACTTTTAACTTCATTGGGAATAAAGATGGGAGCTCCCTTTGGCTGCTGGGGCTTTTGTTTTTGTAAAGATGGCGACGCTACTAGGGACAAAGGGAAAAGTACCAAGATGGCTACCACCAGCAACCTAAGGGTTAATGGAGATTTGCTTTTCATCTTTCCTCCTAAATATTAGGCTACAATTTATAACAAGCAATTTTCATGCCAAATTTTTTGGTTATACTTTCCTCGCTCCTTTGTTAGGCCTGTAAATTTTTTTAACAAAAAAATCAATATTTTTAACATTTAACTATAGCAGAGGCTTGAATTAAATACAATATTTTTAAAATTATTTAGCCTCGTTCGATATTTTATTTCTTGACTCGCCGGCCGGATTGTTGATTGGCTCTTTTTCGATAGAGAGATATGGCCTTGAGATGTTCCGAATAACTCACACTAAAGTGGTGGCGGCCATTTCCTTTGGAAACAAAATAGAGGTAATCGACCTGAGCTGGGAAAAGAGCAGCTTTTAAGGCTTCTCGACCTGGATTACAAATAGGACCTGGAGGCAAGCCAGCATATAAATATGTATTATAGGGTGAAGGGAATTTTAAATCCTTTTCGAAAAGTTCTTTTTTATTTATCCCAGCTTTTTGCAAGGCATAAATAATTGTTGGATCACAATCTAATTTCAGGCCTTTTTTTAGCCGGTTATGAAAGACAGCTGAAACCAAAGGCCTTTCTTCAGGAAGCCCAGTTTCCTTTTCAATTAGTGAGGCTAGAATAACAATTTCTCTTAGAGTAAACCCTTTTCTTTTAGCTTCAGCCTGCCAGGTTTCTGGAAAATTTTTTCTGAATTCATTGGTCATGACTTTGACCACTTCTGTGGGAGAAATTCCCTTGGGAAAATAGTAGGTTTCGGGAAAGAGATAACCTTCAAGATCCTGAGCCTCTGGATCTAGATCAGCAATTAATTGAGGATTTTTGATGGCCTCAATTAAAGTCATTTCATTTAGGTTTAGGAAAGAAAGCATAGTGACAATTTCTTTAGCGGTTAAACCTTCTGGAATGGTCACTTGATGGAGAAGGACTCGACCATTAATCATTTTGATTAAAACTGATTTAAGAGATTCGCCTGCCTCAATTTTGTATTCGCCAGCTTTTAGAGGCAGCGGAAAGTAATACAAGTAATAAAGAAGTTGGATTGACAGAGGATGCACGATAATCTTTTTTTTGGCCAGAAGGTTGCTGATTTGATTGACGCTCATTCCCTTTTCGACTTCAAAAATAATTCCTTCTGAGGGAAATTGCCGATTTTGAAACAACTCAAGATTTAACCAATAATTCATATAGAGAAATAAAATTAGGCTAACAATGATTAAGAGCCTAAGGGCTTTAAGACTGAAATTCATCGAATCGCTGCCTTTCAAGAAAAGCTTCAAGGATTAAGACTGCAACTAAAGTATGCTCGATTTTTTTGCCTTTAGCCGTCGTTATTTTCTGTTCGTGCATCAGAGCTTGGGCTTGGCGGGTGGTTAGTCTTTCATCCCAAAGGACAACGGGCAAATTGAAGCTTTTTTCGAGCCACTCAGCAAATTTCAGAACTTGGTTAGCCTGATGTCCAGGTTGACCATTCATTTGCAGGGGCCAGCCAACCACGATAAGGTTTATTTCATATTTTTTTAAGATTTCTTCAAAAAAACGTCGGTTCTCTTCCTCAGAACCCAAGCTTTGACTGCCTAAGGGCTGAGCGGTCAACTGAAGCGGGTCACTGATCGCTAGACCTATCCATTTTTCGCCATAATCAATGGCTAGAACTCTTTTTAAAGGCTTGGCCTGAGACACTTTTTTTTCTTCTCAAACCTTTCGAATCCAAGGATGATAAGTTCATCAAGGAGCTGACTGAAAGGAAGGCCGCTAGCTTCCCATAGTTTCGGATACATGCTAATTTCGGTGAATCCTGGAATAGTATTAACTTCATTAATGTAAATAGCGCCATTGCGGCGATCGAGGAAGAGATCAACTCTGGCCATGCCAGAGCAGTCAATAGCTCGGTAAGCTTCAATCGAAAGGTGTTGAACCTTGGCTATTTGGTCAGGGGTTAAATCGGCGGGAATTTTAAAACCTGTTTTGCCCTCGATATATTTGTCCTTATAGTCATAAAATTCCCGGAAAGGAATGACTTCCCCTGGAAGGGAAGCTCTAGGCTCATCATTCCCAAGAACACTACACTCTATTTCCCGAGCTGGAATTCCTTCTTCGATAAGCACTTTACGATCGTAATTAAAAGCTATTTTCACTGCTTCTTCTAATTCATCCCAAGTTTTAACCTTAGTAATACCTACACTTGACCCAAGATTAGCTGGTTTAACAAAAAGAGGCAGAGGAAAAGTAGATCTTATTTGGTCAATAATCTCTTTGGCTCTTTTTTCCCATTCCCTTTCAATGAAGCTTAAATAGGGGACTAAAGGGAGATTACGGGAAGCAAAGGCGGCCTTCATCGCCACTTTGTCCATACCCAGAGCTGAAGCCAACACCCCAGCTCCGACATAAGGAACTCCAGCTAATTCAAGCATCCCCTGAATCGTTCCATCTTCTCCGTAAGGCCCATGAAGAACAGGGAAGTAGATATCAATTTCTGGGTAACTAAATTTTTGGGTCATTTCCCAAGGAAGAAAGGGAAAAGACGGGCCTTCTTCCAATTCATTAGGCGGAGAGAGGGGAGAAGCGACTTCTTTCCAGCCTCCTTGACGAGGCAAATAAAAACTAACAATTTCGTATTTTTTTTTATCAAGATGACGATAGATGGCCGAAGCTGAAACAAGAGAGATCTCATGTTCGGCTGAGCGACCGCCAAAAAGGAGAGCCACTCTTAACTTTTTAGGCTTCATGGATATTTATTTTAAGTAATAGGGAGGAAAAAATCTATGAAGGGAACAAGAAACTAAAAGGAAATTTTTTACAATAACTCTTTCAGACTCCGGCTGGGATTAAATTTAATTCTCTTTTTCCTTGGTATGGCTACCTCCTCCCCAGTCTTTGGATTGCGTCCTTTTCTTGGATTCCGAATCTTAACTTCAAAGCTGCCAAACCCGGAAAGGGTTACTCTTTCCCCCTTTTTTAACGACGCTTTTATCCCTTCGATAAGCGCGTTTAAAGCTTTAGTGGCCTGAGAAGTCGTTACCCCCGCTTCTTTCATTATCTGAAGGATTAGATCCTTGCGGTTCATATAAAGAACCTCCTTCAAAAAATAAAGCTATTTGGTTCCGATGACGATATGTTATGAAAGGAAAAAGAATTCTGTCAAGTCGACCGACTAAATCAGGAAAGAGAATTTTAATTGACAGCTGAGCTAAAGCCAGCTTATAATTTTTTTAAATTGCCAGTTCGGGCAAAAGGAGTGACCATGAAAGAAACATTAAAATCAAAAATGGTTGTTGCTTTATTGGCCATTCCGATCCTATTAAGTTTGGTTTCAGGCACCTTTCAAGCCCAAAGTCAGCAATATCAAATTGAAAAAGCCAAAATTTTTCAAGAAACTTATCCAGTTATTACGGAATCAGATCTTTATTGTTCCTACTTTGTTTTAGAAAATGATTTGCCTTCGTTGAGGGTTATTGGCGCCGAACGTCAAGCCGAAAAAATTCTTTTAAGTGATGATGATATTGTTTTTATAAATGCTGGCAAAGCGTCTGGTTTAGAGATTGGTCAGCTCTTCTTTTTGGTGGAAGTTTTAACCAAAGTAGACGATTATGGATATTTAGCTTGCAAGCGAGGTCGGGTAAGAATAATTAGTTGTGAGCCCGAGCGAAGTGTTGGTCGGATTGAAAAATCTTGTGGTCATGTAACTATAGGTAATTTCCTTTTTCCTTATCAAGAAAGAGAAGGCCTTATCGGTCGAGATTTAGGCTTTGAACCTTATGGAACGTTAGGTCGTGGTCCTATAGGTCAGGTCATCTTTCAAGAAAATGAGTTTGTTCAAATAGCTTCAGGGCATTGGGCCATTATCAATTTGGGTAAAGAAGATGGCCTGGAGATAGGTCAGCAATTAACAATTTACAAAAAAGTAAGCCCTCAAGCGCCGAGGGAAGCTATTGCCAATGCTATTGTTATTGACCTCAGTCGTAAGACAGCCACGATTAGAATTCTTTCAGCTAAGGATGCTATTTTTAAAGGCTACGAGGTTCAGGCGAAATAATTTTCCTCTACCTTTAATAGTCTGGCTTTTCGTTGACACCATAAATAGATTTTGTTATTTTTATTTGGGTAATTAATGGGCGGGCGTAGTTCAGTGGTAGAACGTCTGCTTGCCAAGCAGAAGGTCGTGGGTTCAAACCCCATCGCCCGCTCCATCCATTTTACGGCGCGGTACCCAAGCGGCTAAGGGAGAGGTCTGCAAAACCTCGATTCGTCGGTTCGAGTCCGACCCGCGCCTCCACTCTTTTTTGCCCCCAATCAGATTAATTCCCAGTCAAAAATTAAAAATTTTATTAATCTCAAAAATTTAAATTGTTATAAGTCTAAATTAAAAAGGCCAAAAAACAATTGACTATTCCTTTAGGAAAAGATATAAAAATAAAAAAATTTTCATTTGAGGAGGACTGATGGACCTGGTAGCCAGGGTACAAAATATTGTTTTAAGGCCTAAAGAGGAATGGCTGAAAATTAAAGAAGAACCGACCGACATAAAAACTCTTTTTACTTCTTATGCGGCCATTTTAGCAGTAATTCCAGCCGTGGCTAATTTTATTGGAATGAGTTTGATTGGCCGGCGTATTCCTTTTCTTGGCTGGTATCGTCTAAGTATACCAAGAGGCATTGTTTATGCTATCTTTGCTTATCTTTTGTCGCTTGCGGCTGTGGTCATTGTAGGTTTTGTGATTAAAGCTTTAGCTCCAACTTTTTCTTCAACCCCAAATCTAATTCAGGCCATGAAATTGGCTGTTTATTCTTATACCCCTGGCTGGGTAGTCGGAATCCTTTACATTATTCCAGCCCTTTCACCCCTAGTTATTTTAGCTAGTTTATATGGACTTTATTTACTTTATGTTGGTTTGGCCACTCCTTTGATGGAAACCCCCAAAGAAAAAGTATTTGGCTATTTTCTTGTTAGCCTGGTAGTTTCAATCGTCGTTGTCGCTGTCTTCTCTATTATTCTTGGCGGAATCTTTGCGGTTCGAGAAATGGCCTCAGGACTTTAATTCTTCGATTAATTTAAGAAAGGCCTGCCTTGGAGAGGGCTGACCAATAATCGGTCGTCCAATAACGAGAAAGCTAGCGCCTAAGTTGAGAGCTTCAGCCGGCGAGAGGATTCTTTTTTGATCGTTGCTCGCGGCCCAGGCGGGTCTAACTCCAGGAGTAATAAGCAACCATTCAGGTCCATGTTCTTGTCGAAGGAGAGATATTTCTTGAGGGGAACAAACGCAACCATCAAGGCCGCATTCTCTAGCTAAATGAGACAACCGTAAAATTTGAGGAGCGATTTTTTCTTTAAGGCCGAGAAGTTCAAGATCTTCATCATTAAGGCTGGTAAGAATGGTAACTCCGATAAGTTTAGGTGAGGTTAAGCCCTTCCGCTGAGACTCTTCTTGGGCTACTTCTCTAGCCTTAAGCATCATTTCTCTTCCGCCAAAAATATGAAGAGTCAACATGGAGACGCCATGGCGAACGGCAGCTCGAATAGCCCCGGCGACGGTGTTAGGAATATCATGAAGCTTTAGATCTAAAAAAATCTGGTGCCCTTTATCTTTTATTTCTTCAATCAAGGAGGGACCACAGGAAGTAAAGAGTTCAAGGCCAATTTTGAACCAACGAACTTCAGGCAATTCATCCACCAAAGACAAGGCTTTTTCTCGTTCAGCCACATCGAGGGCCACAATGATTTTCTCAACAAGATTATCTTTTGCTTTCATTTATTTATTTGTTGATGTCTTTCTTCTTATTTTCGCTAACTCAATTTTTAATTTAAATTTTTTCTATTTGCATTTCTCTTTAATTCAATCCTTATCCAAAATTAAACCACCTACTAGCTCGCTAATTTTCTTTACACCATGGGAGAGGCAATATTCTTCTATCTCATGGGTGATACGGCAAGAGGCTTGGGGATCAATTAGATTAGCTGTGCCTATTTGGACAGCCCTGGCGCCAACGAGGAGGAATTCAATGGCATCCCGACCGGTCATTATTCCTCCACCTCCAATAACTGGAATTTTAACATTTTGGGCTACTTGAAAAACCATTCGCAGAGCAATGGGTTTAATGGCAGGGCCGCTTAAGCCGCCAAAAATATTAGCTAAAAGTGGTTTTCGAGTATCGGCATTTACCGCCATGGCTAGGATAGTGTTAATTAGAGAAATAGCATTGCTTCCCGCTTCTTGGGCCGCTAAAGCGATGGAGACAATATCGGTCACATTGGGGGAAAGTTTGGTGATCAAAGGGCGATGACTTTCTTTTCGAGCTAATTTAACAATTGTATAGGTAGCTTCAGCTGAGAGAGCTGGACAAAGGCCTTCTTGTTTAACATTAGGACAAGAGATATTAAGTTCGTAGGCGGCTATTCCTTCCTCTTTTTCTAGCCTTTCTATTACCGCAGCATATTCTTCATCACTTTCGCCACAGACATTGATGATCAACGGCGTATTGTACTTCCTTAAATGAGGTAAAATAGTTTCGACAAAAGCTTCGGTTCCAATTCCTTGGAGTCCAATGGAATTAATGAGGCCGCCGAAAGTTTCCACCAATCGAGGAGGTGGATTACCAGGTTTCGGCTTCAGGTATAGACCTTTAAGGACATAAGCCCCTATAGTTTCCAGATCGAGAAAAGGCTCCATTTCTAGACCGTAGCCAAAAGTACCGCTAGCTGCAATCACTGGATTGCGAAGCTTGAGGAAACCTAGATCACAAGTAAGGTCAATCATTTTTTATCTCCCAAGCAATGGCTTCAGCGGGAAAAACCGGACCCTCAAGACAAATCCTAGTCCAATGGACTTCCCGGTTATGTCTGATTGGCCAGACACAACCGTAGCAGACGCCAAAACCACATCCCATCCGAGCTTCTAGAGATAGTTCTGCCTTTAGAGTCCATTTTTCAATTATTCGAGCCATTTTAGCTAACATAGCTTCTGGACCGCAGGCATAGACTCGATCTGGTTTAAGATTAACTAGTTCTCTTTCCAGAAGCTCAGTAATTAAGCCCTTAAACCCTAGGCTACCATCTTCGGTGCTTATTAGGAGTTCGTATCCCTGCTCTTTTAATTCAGAGGCTAAAGGTAAATCTTGCTCGGTTTTACCCCCATAAAAAATGATTACCTTTTG
>JAOAFQ010000180.1 GCA_026416195.1 Candidatus Aminicenantota bacterium
CGCTCGTCGGCAGCGTCAGATGTGTATAAGAGACAGCCGTCTCTTTCGGGAAGAAGGTGTTCCGGAAGAGGAAATTGTTGACCAGCCAAAAAGGCCTCTTTTCATTGAAGTTCCATTCAAGCTTTTCGCTGGTCTTAAAGAAGAAGAGGGAGATAAAAAATGAATCGCTCCAATTACGAGGTCATCATCATTGGCGCCGGCTCGATTGGGACACCTACCGCTTTTTCTTTAGCCCGAGAAGGTTTTAAGGTTCTAGTGATTGACCGTAATGCTAGCCCTGGCCAAAGTTCGAATAAAAGAGCTATCGGCGGCCTCCGGGCGACTCATTCTGATCCAGCTAAAATTAGACTTTGTCGCCGTTCGCTCGAAATTTTTTCCACGTGGAAAGAAACCTATGGAGATGAAATTGAATGGTATAAGGGAGGATATTGTTTCGTGGCCTATGGAGAAAAGGAAGAAAAAACTCTTAAAGAGATTCTTCCCTTGCAGAAGAAATACGGTCTTAAGATAGACTGGCTTGAAGCTGAAGATCTAAGAAAGCTTATCCCTGATCTTAATCCCCGTGGTCTTCGTGGAGGAACTTTTTCCCCTGAAGATGGTCATGCTTCGCCCCTTTTAGCCATCGAAGCTTTTTACCGCCAAGCTAAGAAACTTGGGGCTGAATTCCGATTTAGAGAAAAAGTGATCGCATTTTCCATTGAGGGGGGAAAAATCAAAGGTGTAATAACTGATAAGGGGGCATATGGAGCTGAAGTGGTTATCAATGCGGCTGGAGCGTGGGCTGCCGAAACAGGACATTTGGCTGGGCTTGATCTTCCGGTTATGCCTGATTCCCATGAAGCGGCAGTCACTGAACCCGTGAAACGATTTTTTGACCCGATGGTGGTTGATATTCGGCCAATGGAAGGTTCAGCTAATTATTACTTTTATCAGCATGCCACTGGCCAAATAATTTTTTGTATTACGCCCAATCCTAACATTTGGGGTTTTGATGAAAGGGAAACCAGTAGTTTTTTGCCTATGGTCGCTAAAAGAATGATCGAACTTATGCCCCGACTAAAAAATATCCGAATTAGAAGAACTTGGCGAGGCTTATATCCGATGACGCCTGATGGTTTCCCCATAATTGGGTGGGTTAAAGAAGTCGATGGCCTTCTCTTAGCCATCGGCATGTGTGGCCAAGGTTTTATGCTTGGTCCAGGCGTCGCTGAATTATTAACCCGAATCATCGCTGGCAAAACTACGCCCGAGGATGAAGAAATCCTTGCTTATCTTTCTCCTTATCGCCAATTTACCAAAGAGGAAAAACTAAAATAAGAGAAAAAAGCTTAATCACTTTTTTCCGATTTAGGGAGGGCCCCCCACCCAAGCTTATCCTGAAGCAAATCAAAAAAATTGCGGCGAGGTGAAGAAACCAATTTCAATTCAAGAGAAGCTCTTCTAGTAATAATAATATCCCCCTTCATAAGAAGAACACCCCTCTGACCATCAAGGGAAAGATAAACCTCTTCACCGCCCGTTAGCAATTGAGCTTTAACCTCAGAATCGGAAGAAATAACCATCGGCCGGAAGGTCAAAGTGTGAGGGCAGATAGGAGCAAGAATAATGGCGGGTATATGAGGTTGAAGTATAGGCCCGCCGGCCGAAAGGGAATAAGCGGTTGATCCAGTGGGCGTCGAAATAATCAGACCATCGGCTTTAAGGATGGCAATTTCCTTCCCATTAATCCATAAGGCAATCTGAATCATTCGGGCCACAGCCCCTTTATTAATAACAGCATCGTTGAGACAGTAATAGATTTTTCCTTGACAGAAAGTTTCTAGAAGCCACCGAGAACTGATAATGTCCTCTCGACCAGCAAGATAGGCTTCAAGAGTCAACCACATCTCTTCAAGAGGGACTTCGGTTAAAAAACCAAGGCGGCCCATATTTATTCCGACCACAGGTACTCCGGCCTGAGCCGCCACGTGGGCCACGCTTAAAAGCGTCCCATCACCGCCGAGAACGATAACTAAATCAACCTTTGTCGGCAGAACTTCTCTCGGAAAACCGTGGCTAGCCCCAATCTTGCTCGCCGCGGCATCTTCTAAGAAGCACTCAATTCCCTTTTTTTCAAGCCAATTTTTAAGTTCAAGAACTATCTGATCAACCCGAGGCGCATGGGGTTTAATAACAATACCGGCCCGCTCAACCTTTCTGACCATAAATCACCTCCGAAACCATCGCAAGGAGATTCTCTCTCGACCGAAAACTGCTGGCTTTACGCCAGAGGACAAAAAATTCTTGATTACCTCTTTGGCCCTTAATCGGACAGGCAAAAAGGGCTTCAGGTTGGAACCCTATTTCCTGAGCTTTTTCTAAAACGTGCGAAATAATTTTAAAGTGTTTCTCTGGTGAGCGGATTATTCCTTTCTTACCGACTTCGCCTTTGCCCGCCTCAAATTGAGGTTTTAACAAAACAATCAAATCTCCTTCTTTCAAAATAGGAAAAAGGGCAGGCAAAACCTTCAGCACTGAAATAAAGGAAAGGTCAATGGTAATTAAATCAGGCGTTTCCACTATGTCTTCAGCGGTTAAATAGCGAGCATTTTTTTCCAAAGGAATAACCCGGGGATCGCTTCTCAAATTAAAATCTAGTTGATTAATATTTACATCCACCGCATAAACTTTCTTTGCTCCTCTCTTTAAGAGGCAATCGGTAAAACCCCCAGTCGAACAACCAATATCGAGACAAATCTTGTCTTGACAATTAAGGCCAAAAGCATCCAAGGCCGCCGCTAACTTTAGACCACCCCGGCTAACAAAAGGCATAGGCTGATCAATGGTGATGTCGATAGATAGGGGTAAGAGATCACTGGGTTTAATAATTCTTATCCCGTCGGCTTTAACTTTACCGGCTAAAATCAAAGCTTTAGCTTTCTCTCGGGTTGGAGCTAGACCCCTCTCTATCAGGAGAAGATCAGCCCTCACCTTCTTAACCTTTCTTTTCTGATCTAGGACTCCTGTCTTGGAAGCCGAGCTTTTAAAACTATTTTCCATAAAAAGCTTTAATTTTTTTGATCATTCCTTCTGGATCTAAGCCATAAATTTTTTTTATAGTTGAGGCTTTCCCGAGAGGATAAATTTCAAGGGGCAAACCAAGACTCAGAAAGCGAAGCCCAAACATCTCGTGCCGATCAAGAAATTCTCTTACAGCACTGCCAAAACCCCCGGCCAAAACCCCTTCTTCAGCCGTGATAATTACTGAGCCTTTACGGGCAAAGGAAAGGATAATTTCTTCATCTAAGGGCTTGGCAAAGCGAGCATTAACTACTGCCAAAGAAATTCCCTCTTTTTCCAATTCCCAAGAAGCCTCCAAAGCAGGATAGACCATGCTGCCCAGTGCTAAAAAAAGATCTCGACCTTCCTTAAGAATTTCCCCTTTTCCTATAGGAATATGTTCATTAATTGAGGTTAAAGTTACCCCAATGGCTTGACCCTTGGGGAAACGAATAGCTACGGGTCGACCATAGGTCCAGGCTGATTTGAGCATCGCCCGAAGCTCATTTTCATCTTTCGGGGCCAAGATGACAATATTGGGCATGTGCCTTAAATAAGCTAAATCATTTATTCCCTGATGGGTGGGACCATCATCAGAAACAATCCCAGCTCGATCTAAAACAAAAACTACTGGTAGATTTTGAAGACAAACTTCATGATAAACTTGATCATAAGCTCTTTGGAGAAAAGTGGAATAAATTGCGACCACTGGCTTAAGCCCACCTAAAGCCAAACCAGCGGCGAAATTAACCGCGTGTTGTTCGGCAATCCCTACATCATAAAAGCGCTCAGGGAATTCAGTGGCAAACTGGCTCAAACCTGTGCCTTCAGGCATAGCGGCCGTAATAGCTACGATCTTCTCATCTTCTCTGGCTAATTCACAAATAGTCTGACCGAAAATTTCAGAATAGGTAGGAATTGATGATTTATCTAATGGTTCCCCAGTCAATCGGTCAAAAGGTAAAGCCCCATGGTACTTCTCTGGATTGCTTTGAGCTGGTGGGTAGCCTTTGCCCTTTTTGGTGACACAGTGGATAAGGATCGGACCTTCATATTTTTTAGCTTCTTCAAAAACTTCAATCAGGGAGGGAAGACTATGGCCCTCGACTGGGCCAAGATAGCGAATCCCCAGTTCCTCGAAAACTAAACCAGGAAAAAAGGTTTTCTTAACCACCTCTTCGATAGCTCGGCCAGCTTTAATCAAGGGCCAACCAACAGCTGGAATATTTTTTAAAAAGGATTTGGCCTGATCTTTAATCCTTAAATAATGTTGACCTGACACAAGATAAGAAAGATATTTGGAAAGAGCGCCAACATTATGAGAAATCGACATTTCATTATAATTCAAGACAATAATTAGCTTTTCTCGGAGATGCCCAATTTGATTGAGAGCTTCCCAAGCAACACCACCTGTCAAACTTCCGTCACCAACCACAGCAATAACATGAAAATCATGACCAAAGTGATCTCTAGCAATGGCTAAACCTAAAGCAGCTGAAAGGGCGGTCGAGGCATGGCCAGTATTATAAACATCATGGACACTTTCTTGTCGACAGGGAAAACCTAACAGACCAAAATCTTGACGCAAACGAGGGAAAAGATCGCGGCGCCCAGTTAAAATTTTGTGGGTATAGCATTGGTGGCCCACATCCCATATTATCTTATCTTGAGGGGAATTAAAAACATAATGAAGAGCTACCGATAGTTCTACAACTCCCAAATTGGAGGCTAGATGCCCACCATTGCGACTGACTACCTCAATGATGTAGTCCCTTATTTCTTGGCAAAGAATTTCCAGTTCTTCGATGGAAAGCCTTTTTAGATCTTGGGGTGAATTGATCTTTTTAAGGAGCTCACTCATGGTTAATTTAGTTCCAGCAATTTAAAACTCAAATATTTTATTTCCGCGGTTAAGAGATTGGCTTTTTGAAGCAAATCAATGGCGTCAAAAACAAGACTTTGTAGTTTGAGGCTGGCCTTTTCAGGACCAACTAAATGAACATAATTAGGTCTGAACAATTTAGATTTGATAGGTTGACGCGAATCTAGAATATCATCTCTAATTTGAAAGGCCAAACCAAGGCGGCGGCCAAAATCTTCCATAATTAAAAGCGCTTCGGGAGACGCGCCACCTAAAATCGCCCCCACCTTTACCGAAGCCACAATTAAAGCCCCTGTCTTTTTTTCCATTAACTCAATCATTTGGTCTTCACTCAGTTGAGCAGGAGAAGATTTAATATCCATAAATTGACCGGCGATCATTCCCTTAGGTCCAGAAAGTCGGCTAATTTCAGCCATGGCTTCGAGTTTTCGAGAGACTAGCTCTGGCGGCATAGGCGCTTCTGACATTACTTCAAAAGCTAAAGTCAGAAGGCTATCACCGGCCAGTAAAGCCACATCTTCCCCAAAAGCTCGGTGGCATGACGGCTGGCCGCGGCGCCAATCGTCATTATCCATTGAAGGTAAATCATCATGAATAAGAGAATAGTTGTGAATAAATTCGATAGCGCAAGCAAAGGGAAGAAGGACCTCATGGCTGGCCCCAAACCTTTCCCCAGTACAGATGAGGAGAAGAGGACGATATCTTTTTCCCTCAGAAAGGACAGCATAACGCATGGCCGAGTAAAGAGCCGATTCCTCACCTTCAAGAAATCGCCTCATATAAGTCTCAAGCTTTTGCTTAATTTCTTGGAGGCGATTTTTGATTTCCCAAGTCATAAAAGAGATTCCTCTTCGCTGTCGCTTTTCTCAGGCTCTTCCTTTTCACCCAAGGCTGTGGTTATTTCCCCAAGATTAAAGGGGGCAGCTCTTATTTCACCTTTTTCGTTCTTAAGAAGAATTTCCACTTTTTTCTCCGCTTTTTCCAACTCTTCTCGCAAAAAGCGCGCTAACTTAACCCCTCTTTCAAAAAGAGCTAAAGATTCAGAAAGGGAAAGACCCCCTTTTTCCATTTGGCTAACAATATTTTCAAGTTCAGCTAAAGCTTTTTCAAAAGTTAGAGAACTCATTTTTTCTCCTTATAAATTCTAGATTCAATTGGCCTGAATTTGTCCACTTCTGTCACCAAACATTGAAACTCACCACGCCAGAAAGAAACTACAAGTTCATCTTTTTCATTAACTTCATCAATGGATTGAACGAGATGATTACCATCCATCCAACAAAGGGTATAGCCTCTTTCCAGTATATTTAACGGGCTCAAAGCATGCAACTTTGAAGCCAGCTTTTCCCACAAGCCTTTTCTTTCTTGAAAATCCCTTTTGATTTCGGAGCGAAGCTTTTCGAGAAGAAGGGCCACTTTGAGCCTATTTTGCGCCACCTGTCGAATTTGAGATCGGATCGCTTCTCTGGCTCTTTCCTCAAGGTCATCGATCCTCTGAGTTTGATGACGTAACCAGAGCCTGAACCCTTGAAAAACTCGATTTTCAGCAAGTCGATGAACTTCATTCCATCGTCGTTGCAAACCAAGCTCAAGACATTTAAAAAGAGATTTTTCGAGACTACTTAATCTTTCGACTATAGCTTCCTCTTTCTCAATGACCAGTTCGGCCGCAGCTGAAGGAGTCGACGCTCTCACGTCAGCCACAAAATCAGCAGTGGTAAAATCAACTTCATGACCAACAGCCGAAATGAGTGGAATAGAAGAATGAAAAATAGCTCGAGCCACCTTTTCTTCATTAAAAGCCCATAAATCCTCAATCGAGCCACCACCTCGACCAACAATAATGACATCAATATCAGGTTGTCGATTCAAGTATTCTATGCCTTCGACGATTTCCTCGGCCGCTCCATCTCCCTGAACTCTCACTGGATAAATTAGGATATGAAGCCGAGCAAACCGTCTTTCTAAAATCCTTAGAATATCGACAATAGCTGCGCCCCGAGGCGAAGTAACCAGACCAATTTTCTTAGGTAAAAGAGGCAATTTTTTCTTATGCTGAGGATCAAACAGACCTTCCGCTCTAAGTTTTTCCTTAAGTTGTTCAAAAGCGAGCTGAAGAGCCCCCTTGCCTTTAGGTTCCATGACTTCAACGACAATCTGATACTCACCCCGCGGCTCATAAACCGTTAATCGACCACGACATATAACTTTAAGGCCATCTTTAATTTCAAAAGCCACTTGGCGGGCTTCAGCCCTAAACATCACTGCCTTCAGCTGAGCCCTTTCATCCTTTAAAGTAAAATAAAGGTGACCAGAAAGATGGCGACGAAAATTTGAAATTTCGCCTTCGACCCAAACAAAAGGAAAAGAGCTTTCAATTTCCAGTTTAATAATCTCGGTTAATTCGCTGACCGTATAAACTCGGTCATGAAGAACAAGACTATCAAACTTACTCATCTTGTTTCACTTCTCCCGTCACCTGAAGACGTTTAATTGACAAGGCCAGGCCAGTCTTAGAGTCAATTTCCACCCAGAAAGCGGAAAGAATCGCCCCCTCTTTTGCTGGTTCAAATTTTTGGGGTCTAGCCGTCAGAAATCGAGCTATAGCCTGATCGCGACGAATGCCAATAACCGAATTTTGAGCGCCAACCATCCCCACATCTGTAATATAAGCAGTTCCTCCAGGCAAAATCCGTTCATCAGCGGTTGGCACATGAGTATGGGTGCCGACTACAGCGGAAACGCGACCATCGAGATACCAACCCATAGCCTGTTTTTCAGAGGTAGCTTCAGCATGGAAATCAACAACAATAATAGGAGTAATCTGGCGTAATCGCGGTATGATTTCATCGGCCACTCGGAAAGGACAATCGATCGGTTCCATAAAGACCCTTCCCTGCAAATTTAAAATAGCTACCTTGATTTCCTCTTCCAATGAAAAAAGATAATCCCCTTTTCCTGGATTGCCGGGAGGATAATTGGCTGGCCGAAGCACTCTTGGCTCGGTTTCTAGGAAGGAAACCCCTTCTTTTTTATCCCAAATATGATTTCCTGATGTCAGAACATCAACTATTTTCAAGAGTTCCTGTGCCACTTCGGAAGTAAGGCCAACTCCTCCCGCCGCATTTTCTGCATTGGCAATCGTTAAATCAGGTTGGAGCTCCTTTTTCAATTCGCTCAGATACCGAGCCAAAATGCGTCTTCCCGGACGACCAATAATATCGCCCAAAAAAAGCAATCTTATTTTATCGCGCATATTCGACAGCTCTTGTTTCTCTAATTACGGTAACTTTTATTTGACCGGGATAATCCAGTTCCTCTTTAATCTTTTGGGCAATTTCTTTGGCCATGAGAATAGCCCTTTCATCCGACACTTTTTGACTATCAACAATAATTCTAATTTCTCGACCGGCCTGTAAGGCAAAACTTTTATTAACTCCCTCCACCGAATTGGCAATCTCTTCGAGTTTCTGCAATCTTTGGATGTAGGTCTCCAACAATTCTCTTCTAGCCCCTGGCCTAGCTGCGGAAAGAGTATCCGCCGCTTGAACCAGGACAGCTTCAACCGAAGGAAAATCAATATCCCGATGATGAGAAGCAATGGCTTGAACGACTGCCGGAGATTCCCCATATTTTTTCGCTAATTCGACGCTCAATTCAGTGTGAGTTCCTTCAACTTCTCGGTCAACAGCTTTACCGATATCATGCAAAAGCCCAGCCCTTAAGGCCACTTCAACATCGACACCTAATTCGCGAGCCATAAGGGCGGCTAAATAAGCCACTTCCTTCGAATGCTGGAGAACATTCTGACCATAACTTGTTCTGTATTTTAGTTTTCCTAAAAGCTTAATTAGCTCAGGATGAAGATCCTTAATTTTTAATTCGAGGACTACACTTTCTCCTTCTTGTTTTATTTTCTCTTCCAGCTCAGCCTTAACCTGCTCGACTACTTCCTCGATTCTAGCTGGATGAATTCGGCCATCAACGACTAGCTTCTGAATAGCCAATCGGGCGAGCTCGCGGCGAATCGGATCAAAACTTGAAAGAATTACCGCTTCAGGAGTGTCGTCGACAATAATATCGACCCCTGTGGCCATCTCCAAAGCTCTAATATTTCTCCCTTCCCGTCCTATTATTCGACCTTTCATATCCTCAGAGGGAAGATCAACCACAGAAACGGTAGTTTCCACAACGTGTTCAGCGGCCGAGCGTTGGATCGCCTGACTAATTATCTCCCGAGCAATAGTTTGACTCTTTTCTCTCAATTCCTCTTCAATCCGACGGAGCATTTGAACCGACTCCAATCGAGCCTCCTCTTCCATTTTCTTAAGAAGATAATTTTTAGCTTCTTCCTGGGTCAGGCCAGCAATTCTTTCGAGCTCCTCTGTTTCCTTCTTGATCAAGGCCTTGAGTTTTTCCTCTTGGCCTTCTAGCTCCCTCTCTTTCTGGACAATTCTTCTTTCTCGCTGGGAAAGCTCCTTTTCTCGCCTTTCCAAATTCTGTAACCGTCTTTCTAAATTCTCCTCCTTATGGAGTAGCCGTCTTTCTAATTCATTTATTTTCCGTCTTTTCTCTCTGGTTTGTCTTTCGAATTCAGCTTCGATCGCTTGTTGCTTTGATTTTAAATCTTCTTGAGCTTTTTGAATAAGCTCTTTGGCTTCTTCCTGGGCCTTTTTTATTATTTCTTCGGCCTGCTTTTTGGCTTGAAAAAAATAATTAATTCCAGATTTTCTTTTTATTAAAAAGAAGCTAATCGTTATTAACCAGACCACTAAGGTGCTGACACCGAGTAATAGAGCTAAGTTCACGCTGATCACCTCCTCGCTAGTTGAATCAAAGGAGAAAGAGGGCAGAAGAGGACCGACTTAAGTAATTCGCTTAAAGAGGTTCAAATTTTGATTTTTCCCACTGGCAATCAATCCAATTATCTATAATTAGACAATTTCCTTTGTCGCCAGAATACTTAAGTACTTTTATCGACTGATGAATCATAGGTCCTTCCAAATTGGCCCAGGAAATTTTCTACCTCACCAATCTCTTTTTCGAGATGGCTAAGGCGGTAGCTAAATTCCTCTAACTGTCTCTTGGCCACATAATAATCATCCGCAATATTCAAAGCTGCTAACACCGCAATTTTTAAAGTGTCGCTTGATTTTGATTTAACCGCTACTTCATGCATCTTCTGATCCACATAAGAAGCCAAGAGATTAACATAAGCTTCGTCCTCATCTCCTTTGATTCGGATCTTATATTTCTGACGAAAAATTTCGATTTCGATTATTTTTTCCATCAAAAACCAATTTTATCAATTTGGCTGATTAAAGCTTCAATTTTCTCCTTAATCATCTCTCTTTCGCCCCGATATCTCTCCACTTCTTCCTGCATTTTAGCCAACTTTTTGGCTTGTTCCTCATAATCTTTCAGCATCGCTTTGAGCTCTTTTACTTGCTGGCGCAACCGATCATTTTCGGCGGCCAGCCGATTAACGTGATCAACAATTTGACTTATTTTCCCCTCCAGGATTGTAATCCTTTCTATTTCTGAAGTCAATTTTGGCCTCCTTCTCTTAATTTAGCCTGGAAATTTGATCTGAGGTAAGCAATAATCCGTTTGTCGATTTTATCAGCCTCCTCAGCTAAAAGAGTTCGAGAGGGATGACGGTAAACAAAGCGAAGCGTCAAGCTAACTTGATCTTCGCCAAGATGGGGACTGGTGAAGCGATCAATCAAGTCAAAAGATTCAAGATAGGGTAAATCCAAATTGAAGAGAGAACGTCTGATTTCTTCATAGGGAATTTCTTTGTCGACAAGAAAAGAGAGATCTCGGATAATCGCAGGAAAACGAGAAACTGGAATATAGTTGAAGGGACGAGGTTGTTTGGCTAAAAGAGCCGTTAAATTAATTTCAGCCGCATAAACCTCATCTTCAATATCAAACTCTCTAAGAATTTCAGACTTTATTTTGCCTAAATAGCCCAGCCTATCTCCTTTGATTTCCAGGCTTAAGCAATATCCGGGCTCAAAAAAATTATTCTCTCCAGGGGAGAAGACAAAGGGTTCATATCTCAATTCATTTAAAAGAACCTCCAAAGCCCCCTTTAAATGGAAAAAGTCAGCTTTCTCTCCCCGATGGCTCCAACTAGGCTGGTCAAACCATCCATTAATAGCCAGACCAAGAAACAACTTTTCAACTGGATTATTGTTTTCCCAAAAATAAATATTGCCTATTTCAAAAAGACGAAGGCTTTCCAAACCTCTTTTTTGATTATAAGCCACATTTTCGAGGAGGCCACCGAGGAGGGTTGTCCTTAAAACTGAAGCTTTAAGGGAAAGAGGATTGCTTAAAGAAATGGGTTGTAATCCTGTCTTAAAAGTCCTTTCTCGGTCAGGGTCAGAAAAACTAAAATTAAGAACCTCATCAAAGCCAAGGTGATGGAGGAGATATCTAATCTTTTTAAGCTGACTTTGACGGCGATTGGGAATTTTTTCAATTACTTTAAGAGGCGGAATAACTGCGGGAATTTGATCATAGCCATAAAAGCGAGCAATTTCTTCAATGAGATCGGCTTCTCTTTCTATATCAATCCGGTGACTAGGAACTCTGACTAGAAAATTTAAATTGGTGGTCGAATGAATTTCGAAGCCAAGGGATTGGAAGAGAGAATGAATAAAACTACCTTCAATTTCAACTCCTAGGAGATCTTTGACTTTGGAAAGGCGGAGGAGAACTTCCTTTGGTCGGTAGGGAATAGGATAAACATCAATCATTTCTCTTGTCACTTGGCCGCCAAATTCACTTAAAAGAGAAGCCGCCATTTTAGCCGCTATAGGCGGAAAGTTTATATCAGCCCCTCTTTCGAACCGATAAGAAGCATCTGTGTCCAAGCCAAAGTGCTTTCGAGTGCGCCGAATAGAAATGGGATTAAACCAAGCGCTTTCAATAAAAATTTCAGTCGTCTCATTGGTTACCGCCGAGTCTTCGCCTCCAATAATCCCAGCTAAAGCGATGGGCTTTTCCGCATCAGCAATAACCAAATTTTCAGGCGAGAGCTCAATTATTTCTCCACCGAGAAGACGAAGCTTTTCCCCTCGTCTCGCCGAGCGAACAACAATTCTTGGCCCGACCAATCGCTGATAATCAAAGGCATGAATCGGATGACCTGTAGCCATCAGAACATAATTAGTAACATCAACGACATTATTAATTGATCTTAACCCAATTTTCTCCAGACGGCGCCTCAACCAATCAGGAGATGGGCCAACTTTAACTTCTCGAACCACAAGACCGCAATATCGAGAGCAAAGATTTGGTTCACTTATTTCAATGCTGATCAAATCTGAAGTCAGAATTGGCGCTTCTTTTATCGGCCAAGATTTTTCCTTTAATTTCAAATTTAAAGCAGCGGCAATCTCTCGAGCTATCCCCAAATGGCCTAAGGTGTCAGGTCGGTTAGCATAGGTTTCAATTTCAAGGACATGATCGCCCTCTTTCTCTTCGACTTTTTCAACCATAAAACCTAGCCGGTTAAGCTGGTAGATAAGCTCTTCTGGTTTAATCGAAAGGTCAATGAAATCTTGAAGCCACTCGTAACTTATTTTCATTTTCGTCTAAACTGGCGGAGAAAACGCAAATCGTTTTCATAAAAAAGTCTCATATCATTAAGGCCATAAAGAAGCATAGCTGTCCGCTCAATTCCCAGTCCAAAAGCCCAGCCTGAATAACGCTCTGGATCAATGTTAACATTTTTCAAAACCTGAGGATCAACCATGCCAGCGCCAAGAACCTCTTTCCAACCACTTCCACCACATACTTGGCACGAGGAATCATTCCCTCGACAGACAGTGCATTCAATATCAACCTCAGCTGAAGGCTCAGTAAAAGGAAAATAACTCGGCCTAAATCGAACTTTAGTTTTTTCGCCAAAAAGGGCTTTGAGAAAATATTCCAAAGTTCCTTTCAAATGAGCAAAGGTCACTCCTTCATCAACCACCAAGCCCTCAACTTGATAAAACATAGGTAAATGGGTGGGATCAATGGCCTCACGACGGAAAACCTTTCCTGGAACAATTATGCGAATTGGGGGGCGTTGCCTTTCCATTACTCTTACCTGAACAGGGGAAGTGTGAGTTCTTAGAAGCAAATCATTTTTAATATAAAGGGTGTCCCAGCTGTCTCTGGCTGGGTGATGAGGCGGAAAGTTAAGGGCTTCAAAATTGTAATAATCAGTTTCAATTTCCGGCCCCTCTTCAATCGAAAAGCCCATTTCTAAAAAAATTCTTTCGATTTCTTCAAGAAAAAGAGTTATAGGATGAGGTGAGCCCAAATATCTCTTTTTTCCAGGAAGCGTCAAATCAATTCTTTCGACCTTATCTTTTTTGACTTCAATCAGCTCAGCCTCTTTCTTTTCAAGAGCCGCGGTTAATTCATTTTTCAAATTATTTAGCTCCCGGCCAATAAAAGGTTTTTCTTCGACCGGCAGATTTTTAAAGGCCTCAAAAAGTGCTGTCACTTTTCCTCTTTTTCGACCAAGAAAAGTCGCCCGCACTTCTTCTAAAGAAGCCCGATCTTTAACTCTTTGAATGGCCTGCCTAAAGGCCAGGCGACAGGCTTCAATTTCCTCAAGCAGGCTTTTCATTTCACGAGGCAATAGCTTCCTTTACTTGGTCAACAATTCGATTAAAGGTTTCGGGAAAGCGGATGGCCAAATCGGCCAGTATTTTTCGATCTATTTCCACTTTCATCTTTTTTAATCCGTGGATAAAGCGGCTATAACTTAAACCCCGGGCTTCGGAAGCAGCCTTAATCCGAATAATCCAAAGACGGCGAAAATCCCTTTTCCTTGTTCGCCTATCTCGATAGGCGTACTGAAGAGCTTTTTCCACCGCCTCTTTAGCTGTTCGATAATTACGACTTTTTGCTCCCCAGTACCCCTTAGCTAGTTTTAATATTTTTTTTCTTCTTTCTTTTTTTCTTGGTCCTCGCTTCACTCTTGGCATGACCAACTCCTTTCTTTAAAAGGCATAAGGCATCATCTTGCGAACTAAGGCCTTTTCAGCAGATGAAACCACTCCCTTTTTCTTCAATCTCCGGGTTCTTCGGGAACTTTTCCCAGTAAGAAGATGACTTTTATTAGCCCGTTGACGAAGAATTTTCCCTTTGGCTGTTACCTTGAACCTCTTCTTGGCTCCTTTGTGCGTTTTTAATTTTGGCATCTTGACCTCCTGATTTAGCTGGTTTTATGGTCGGTACAATGAGCAAGGATAAAGCCCACTCATGGTACTTGGTTTCTCCATCCTGACGACCATAGCCTTCAATATCCTTTAAAAGACGTTCAAGAAGTTGTTCACCCAGTTCTGGCCGAGCTTTCTCTCGACCTCGCAACATAATCGTAATTTTAACCTTGTTTCCCTCTTGTAAAAAATTCTGAATATGCCTCAGCTTAAAATTATAATCGTGGGAGCTTATCTTAGGCCGGAATTTTATTTCTTTCACTTGAGATTGTTTTTGATGCTTTTTGGCTTCATGAGCTCTCTTATGCTGTTCATAGAGAAATTTTCCATAATCTAAAATTCGACAGACAGGTGGTTTAGCTTCAGGGGCAACTTCGACCAAATCTAACCCTTTTTGTCTGGCTAGATTCAAGGCCTCATTAATGGGTAGAATCCCGATTTGCTTTTTGTCTTCATCAATCACTCGAACTTCCCGAGCCAAAATCATTTCGTTAATCCTATGGGGTTTAACCTTTTTTACCGGATAGGCAATAGGTTTACGGAAAATGCTTAACCTCCTTAAAATTCAAGATTCAAGGATTTATTTTTATCTAAAAAAATAACTTTATCTAGAAAATCAGCTATCACCATTTCACCTTTATCGCCAATACCATGTATTCTCAAAGAGACACTTTGATTAGCAATTTCTTTATCGCCAATGATTAGCATCAACGGAATTTTTTGCAGCTCAGCTTCGCGGATTTTGTGGCCAATCTTTTCTCGGCTTAAATCAGCTCGACAGCGTAAACCTTTTTCCTTGAATTCTTTTTCAAGCTTTAAAGCATAGTCATGATGCCTTTCCGCAATAGGCAAAATGATTATTTGAATTGGAGCTAACCAAAGAGGGAAATTACCATTATAATGTTCGATAAGAATTCCAAAAAAACGCTCCATTGACCCAAGCAAGGCTCGATGAATCAGGAAAGGTCGGTGAAGCAAACCGTCTTCACCCGCATAATTCAAATCAAATCTTTCGGCCAGATTAAAATCAAGCTGGATGGTGGTACATTGCCAAGAACGTTGTAAGGCATCCTTTATTTTGATATCTATTTTTGGTCCATAAAAAACGCCTTCCCCTTCGTCAATAGAATAAGGCAATTGAGCTCTTTCTAGAGCTTGTTTAAGAGCCTCGGTCGCCTTGGCCCAATCTTCAATATGACCAACAAATTTTTCTGGTCGAGTCGAAAGGAAAATTTCGTACCGATCAAAGCCAAAAGCCTTAAGGAGCCGACTCGCTAAATTGATTACTCGCAAGATTTCATCTTCAAGCTGGTCAGCTCGGCAAAAAATATGAGCATCATCCTGAGTGAAACCCCGAACGCGGAGCAAACCATGTAAAACACCGCTTCTTTCAAAACGATAAACTGTTCCAAGTTCAGCTAAGCGAAGGGGCAGATCCCGATAGCTTCGCTGTCTTGATTGATACACCATGATGTGAAAGGGACAATTCATCGGTTTAAGCTGATACTCAACCCCTTCACTTCTTATTGGTGGATACATCGCATCATAAAATTCAGTATGACCACTCTTTCTCCAAACATCGAGTTTGGCAATGTGAGGAGTATAAAGAAATTCATAACCATCGCGAAGATGTTCCTGGCGCCAAAAATCTTCAATAATCCGACGAATTGTTGCTCCTTTGGGATGCCAAAGGACTAAGCCTCCGCCTAAATCTTCATGAAAACTGAATAAATCAAGATCAATCCCTAAACGGCGATGATCTCTTTTCTTAGCTTCCTCGAGAAGATGGAGATAGTTGGTTAATTCTTCAGCGGTAAAAAAAACAGTTCCATAAATTCGCTGCAATTGAGGCCCCTTCTCATCGCCTTTCCAATAAGCTCCAGAAACCGTAAGCAGTTTAAAATGCTTGAGCCAGCTAGTGTTTGGCACGTGAGGACCAAGACAAAAATCAATAAAATTACCTTGGCGATAGCAGGTAACTTCAGGGCCTGCTTTTTCTTTAATTAATTCGACCTTCAAATCTTGACCTAGATGCTGAAAAAGCTCCAACGCTTCCTCTTTTTTAAGCACGATCTTTTCAATGGGCAGAGCCGCCTCGGCCAGTTCATGCATTTTGGCTTCTATTTTTTCTAAATCCTCAGGAGTAAAGGATTCTTCTCGATAAAAATCATAATAAAAACCATTCTCCACCGCTGGTCCGATTCCATATTTTGTTCCAGGATAAAGGTTGACGACTGCCTGAGCTAAAAGATGGGCCGCACTATGCCTCAAGGTCTCAAGAGAAAGGTGAGATTGATCAACCCCACTTTCGCTCTGATTTTTCTCAATCACTCCAACCTCCAGCCAGCAACCTCCCCTCTAAATTTTTATAAAAGATAAAAGAGCTCCTTTTAAAACCTTTCTCATATTGAAATAGAGGAAATATCTTTTAAGGCAGGTCGCCTTTCTTTTTTTCTTTTATTTTTCGTTAATATCCTCAGCTTGTCTTCTCTCTCCCTCTGGTAGGCGCGGAGGGGATTGAACCCACGACCTCTTCCGCGTCAAGGAAGCGCTCTCCCACTGAGCTACGCGCCTACTTAGCAAGCTTTTATATATTAAAAAAATGGTTCTGGACTGTCAAGGGGAAGATGGTATAATGAAATGATAAGAATGATTGGGATTTTAAGCGATAGCCATGATAATTTAAATAACTTAAGGCGAGCGATTACCATCTTTCAAGAGGCCGGTTGTCGTTTGGTCGTTCATGCCGGCGATTTCGTCGCTCCCTTTACGGCCAGGGAACTAGCTTCCCTTAATTGTCCCCTTAAAGCAGTTTTTGGCAATTGTGACGGCGAAAAAATTGGCCTTGAAGAAGCGATCAAGCCTTTCGGTGAGATTAAACCTGCGCCCTTAATTTGGGCTGAAAATAATCTCCGATTTCTTCTGACTCATCTTCACCACGAAGTTGAATCCTTGGCATATAGTGGCCGTTATGATGTTATTATCTTCGGGCATACGCATCGTCCCGAAATTCGCCGTCTCGGACAGACTCTCCTTATTAATCCTGGGGAAACGGGCGGCTGGTTAACAGGAAAAAGTACGGTTGTTCTTTTTAATCCTCAAAGTCAGACCGCTGACCTTATTTTCCTTTAAATGAGAAATCAGGGTCATGACCAGGCGTCTTGATCGTCGACAAAAACCCGCTTGGTTAAAATTGAGGCGGCCTCTTCCTCCGCCCTCTCATCCCCATTCAACCCGTAAAGGGAAAAAGGCTTATAACCGCAAAGACAGAAGCTGGAGGAAAGAGATCGAAGAAGAAATGGCCTAAAAGCGTAAGAAATTGCTTCCACCCTCAGCCCCCTCATGAGCTAACTTGAAGCCTTAAATTCCATATACTATACTATTTTTTTCCCAAAAAGGGAGAAAATAAATAAAATTTAAAGAAGGAGATTTATTTTCATGCGCAACATAATAATAATGGGCGCAGCTGGACGTGATTTTCATAACTTTAATGTCCATTTCCGCAATAATTCAGAATACAAGGTTTGGGCTTTCACGGCCACTCAAATTCCTGATATTGAGGATCGTCTTTATCCGGCTTCTTTGGCTGGTCCTCTCTATCCTGAAGGCATTCCTATTTATCCTGAAGAACAACTTCCTGAATTAATCAATAAATACAAGATCCATGAAGTTGTTTTTGCCTACAGTGATGTTTCTCATGAATATGTTATGCATAAGGCTTCAATAGCTTTAGCTGCTGGGGCTAGTTTCTCTATTCTTGGCCCAGAAGATACCATGCTTAAAGCTAAAGTCCCAGTAATTTCAGTCTGCGCGGTGCGAACTGGTTCGGGTAAAAGTCAAACAAGTCGCAAGGTAGCTACCTTGCTCAAAGAGAAAGGAAGAAGGGTAGTAGTTATTCGTCATCCCATGCCCTATGGAGACTTGGAAAAACAGCGAGTTCAGCGCTTTGCCACTCTCGAAGATATGGATTATCATCAATGTACAATTGAAGAGAGAGAAGAATATGAACCCCATATCAAGCGTGGAATAGTCGTTTACGCTGGGGTCGATTATGAGGCTATTTTGAGAGAAGCGGAAAAAGAAGCCGACATTATTTTATGGGACGGGGGCAATAATGATTTCCCTTTCTATCAACCAAACCTCGAAATTGTCGTGATGGATCCCCATCGGGCCGGACATGAACTTTCTTATCATCCTGGAGAAACCAATTTCCGCCGGGCTGATGTTCTGATCATCAATAAAATGGATACAGCCCCACCGGAAAAAGTTGAACTTTTGCTTAACAACATCCAAAAGATAAATCCAAAGGCAAAAGTTATTAAAGCCAATTCGAAAATAATAGTCGATGAGGGTTCTTTAATTGCAGGTAAACGAGTGCTGGTCATTGAAGATGGGCCAACCCTTACTCATGGTGAGATGACCTTCGGAGCTGGGGTTGTGGCCGCTCAAACTTACGGGGCCGCTGCTATCGTTGATCCTCGGCCCTATGCTGTTGGAAGCATCAAGGAAACCTTTGAAAAATACCAGCATTTGAGTCTGGTTTTACCAGCTATGGGCTATGGGCCCCATCAGATTGCTGAATTAGAAGAAACAATTAATCGAACTGACTGCGATCTTGTCGTCAGTGCCACTCCGATTGATCTTAATCGAGTTATTAAACCTAACAAAAAAATCCTTCATGTTCTCTACGAACTTGAGGAAATTGGCTCCCCTAATCTCCAAGAAATTCTGGAGAATTTTTAATGAAACGAAAAATCGCTTTGATTGCTTTTGGCGGCAATGCCATTCTTCCTGAAAATCAGCGGGGATTACAGGAAGAGCAAATGCGGAATGCCCAAAAAGCGGCTAAACTTATGATCAGCATTGTCCGCAAAGGCTATGAATTAATTGTCGTTCACGGTAATGGCCCCCAGGTTGGTAATCTCCTGATTCAGATGGAAGAAGCCGTAACTAAGATTCCGCCCTTTACTCTCGAAGTTTGTGATGCTATGACCGAAGGCAGTATGGGCTATATGATAGAAAAGGCCTTACTCAATGAACTTCGACGAGCCTCAATTGATAAAGAAGTAGCCACTTTAATCACTCAAGTCGTTGTTGACCGTCATGATCCAGCTTTTAACCATCCTACTAAACCTATTGGCCCCTTTTACACTAAATATCGAGCCCAAAGTTTGATGAGATCAAAAAAATGGACAATGATTGAAGATGCTGGGCGAGGCTGGCGAAAAGTTGTTCCTTCGCCTCGACCAATCGATATTGTGCCAAAAAGAATTATTCGCGACTTGGTCAATTCCGGCCGGATTATCATCGCGGCCGGAGGAGGAGGTATCCCAGTAATTATTAATGCTAATGGGCTCTATCAGGGAGTTGAGGCGGTTATTGATAAAGATTTTGTAGCTAGCCTTTTGGCTCGGGAAATCAAAGCGGAGTTATTTATTATTTTAACCAGTATTGATCGAGTCTATTTAAATTTCGGGACACCCGAACAAAAACCCATTGAGGTTATGACTATTGAAGAAGCCAAACGTTATCTTGAAGAAGGACAATTCCCGCCTGGTTCCATGGGACCAAAGATCCAAGCCGCCATTGAATTTATTGAAGGCGGTGGAGAAGAAGTTCTAATTACCTCGGCCAATTATCTGAGGGCAGCGCTAATCAATCGCGCCGGCACTCGAATCAGGGCTAGCTAAGAAAGGAGGAAAAATGATGAAGGATTTTCTTTCAATCCATGATTTAAGTCTTTATGAATTTCACGAAATCCTTGATCTTTCTAAGGAAATAAAAAAGAATCCCCATCATTTCCGCCAAAGTTTAAAAAATAAAGTTTTGGCGATGATTTTTCAAAAACCGTCTTTGCGTACCCGGGTTAGCTTTGAAGTTGGAATGTTAGAGTTGGGGGGAGAAGCTATCTATCTAGCTCCTTCCGATATTCAGGCTGGCACAAGAGAAACCTTTTATGATATTGGTAAGAATTTAGAACGTTGGGTTGATGGCATCATGCTTCGGACATTTGCTCATGAAAATTTAATCGAGCTGGCCGAAGCAGCTAGCATTCCTGTTATTAATGGCCTCTCAGATCTTCTTCATCCCTGTCAAGCCATGGCTGATGTCTTCACTCTAAAAGAAAAAAAAGGAAATTTAGCGGGGCTCAAACTAGCCTATATCGGCGATGGCAATAATGTTTGCCACAGCCTTCTCCTGGCTGGGGCTAAAGCAGGAATGACGATAGCTGTCGCCACTCCTCCCGGCTATGAACCTAAAGAAGAAATTGTCCATCAGGCCCTTGAAGATGGGCGAGAAACAGGCTTTAAACTTTTTCTTACCTCTAATCCAGAGGAAGCTGTGGTGGGAGCCGATGCAGTTTATACCGATGTTTGGGCTTCGATGGGTCAGGAAAATGAACGGGAAATAAGGAAAAAAATTTTTGCTCCTTACCAGGTAAATCGGCAGTTAATGGCTAAAGCCGCTAAAGATGCTTTTTTTATGCATTGCCTTCCGGCCCATCGAGGAGAAGAGGTAACTGACGAGGTAATCGATTCCCCACAATCCCTTGTTTATGATCAAGCAGAAAATCGTCTTCATGTTCAGAAGGCAATTATGCTATTATTAATGGGAAAGAAATAATAAGATGGCTGAACCAATTTTATCTACTGAAATCAAAGAATCAGACCTTCTCTTTCTAGAAAGGGAACTCGAAAAGGAGAAAAGGCCTTTCAGCTTAGAAGAACTAGCTGAGAGGCTTGTTTTTATGAAAACGGCTGACCAAAGAGAACAATTAGTTTATAGATATGACCCAGCTTGTCGTTACGAAGTCGGCGACTTAATTTACAAGGAATATGATGAATACTTACCCATCGGCAATAAACAAACTGAATATTTCCAAGGAGCCGTCGTCCTGAAGGTTATAAAAAAAACCTACATTCCTAGCTATAACTCGGAGATTCTAGAAGTAGATTATACTGGAGGTGGCCCTTTTCGTCGCTACATGGATTATATGAAAAAGAAAAATGCACCTGTTCTTTTACCATCCAATGTCAATGGGGCCGGCCTAACCCCTGAAATAATCAGGGCTGACGAAGATCCCCGCCAATCAACTCTGCCGATAACGGAAAAAGATCTCAAAATTATTATTCGCAATCTTAAGGCTGCCTTATTTAAATCGCCGAAATTTTTCAGTTGGAACAATCGCTGGCAACTCGTTGCCAATCAGATGATCATTTCTGAGGAGAAGGTAAAAGAAATTGAGGCCTACTTGCGAGAGATAAATAAATCGATTAAAACAGAAGACCTTGTTCGTAATTTTTATCAACTTGAACCAAGTCATCCCCATTTTGAACTTCATTGTCTTTGCCTGAATTATGTGCTGGAAAAAAAATATAAAAAAGAATTTATATTAGTTTCAGTTGAAGGTTGGGGTAAATGGCTTTTGAAGAGTCTCCTTAATTCTTGGCTAGAAGGCCTACCTTTGGCTGTCGAACCAGTAAAGCTGCCACCACTCGAAATTAAGGAGAAGCCTCAACTTAGCTTTTGCAGTAATTTCCCTTATAAGACTTATCTTACTTGGCGTGAAATTCTTTCAGGGGCCGTTAAAATCCCTCGCCATCTCCATCGAGAGTTAGGTTCTTCCCGAGAATTTCTTTTCGTGGATCCAGAAGAAGGTCAAAGTTTTACCGTTTATTTTTATCCGCAACCAAGTATTTTATTCGGCTTCAAGAAATATTTTGAAGAAAATGCTATACCTCAGGGAACCAGTTTAACCCTAGAAAAAAAGGGAGCAGAGCTATTTCATTGTCGCCTCAAAAGGGGTAAGAAAAGAATTGCCGCCATTAAATTGAGCTATGACCCGAAAACGGATAAATTGATTGACCTCGGTGAAGAGTTATCAACTTTGGTTACGCCAAACCGAATTCTTTATCTTGAAAGAGATACTCTAAATAAATTGTTTTCTCTATATCCGCAACGAAATGAGCTTGATCTTCACGGTCTTTTGGCCCTAATTTTCAAAAACTTTGGTGAAGGACAGACTGCCTTCTCTCTGCATTATCTTCGAGCCTATCATCTGGTTGACATTTTGAAACCCACTACCCCTGAAGATGTCGAAACTGTTCTTTTAAATAGCCCAGAATTCACTGCCTCAGAAAAAGGCAAAGGCATTTTTGTCTACCGAGAGCCCATCGCTCCTTCAGCCGAAATCTTGATTATGCCCCCAGTTGTTCAACCAATCTTGTCGACCGAAAGAGAAGTGAGAGAAGAGACTAAACCGGAAGAAAGAGCCATTTCTCCCTCCGAAATTACTAGTCAACCAAGCGAAATTGAAAGTCTCGGCCCTCCAGCTCAAAGAGAAATTGAACCTGCCTTTCCTAGAAGTGAAGTTGTTACGCCATCAATTCGGGAAAAACCGCTGAAAAAGCCGAAGATTAGACCTGACTTAGAAAAATTCCCCAAGACCCGGAAGAGCGAACGAAAAGTGATTGAAGAAAGAATCGAATTCGAGGAATCAGAACAAGAGGCTCTCATTGCGATTAAAGCCAAAGAAGAGATTGGCGGCGAAGAAATTGCTATCCCCTCCAGTAAAGTGGAGAAACCAGTTGAAGAAATAAAGCCGCCGTTAGTCAGCGAAAAACCAACCTTCAGTCTTTTTGCCGAAAAACTCAAATCGGCCCTTCAAAAAAAAGATTCGAGTAAAAAATAAATTAAAGAATCTCCCGGGAAGAACCTTTTCTGCGGGTAATCCCCATTTTATCAAGGAGCTCAAGGAGAGGGATCGCATACTTACGGGAAAGACCGGTCATCGCCTTAAAGTCAGCAATCGTCAGCTCCTTCTTCCCTGACTGACGTAATCTCTGGATAATTTCCTCAAGCCAATAAGAATGAAGATAGAAACCATTCGCACTTTGAAAGATTTTTTTCCGGGCAACTAAATGGCCAAGAAGCTTTTCCAAAGCTCGGTGGGAAAGACGAAAGCGATTTCTTAATTCTTCAAAGGAGACTCGCCGAAATTCACCTCGATAGCACAGCTCTTCAAGCTGGGCCAGAATTTTTGATTCTTCTTCACTGAGGGGAATTTCGTGAAAAGAAAGGCTTATTTGATTATTTTCATGAATAACAATCTTATTTTCTTTTTTCAATAGAGCCAGGCTGAGAGCCAGAGTTAAACGAGGTAAGCGAAAGCGCTTTTTAAGTTTATCTTTGGAAACCCCAAGAGCTTCTGGATGTTTTTGATGATACCTTTTTAAAAATGCCACAATTTGCTCTGACAGAAAATCTAAGCTATCTCGAGAAATCAAGAGAAAGGGTCGCCAACCCAAGATTTTGATCAGACCCTTTTGTTCCATTTCGGGTAATAATTTCATCAGCTTTTCCGATTCAAGGCCACAAAAATCGACTATTTCTTTTTCTCTTAAACCTTTCAACCCTCGCGAACGCAATAAAACCATAATCATGTCCTGAACATCGCCGGCCAGCATTTTTAAGCGTTTCGCCTCCTGGTCCTTTTTATCACTTGTCTCAGGGGCTGGGTCAATAATGTAACCTGAAGCTAGGAAATGAGCTTCGCCTCCCCTTTGAATTTTAATGGATTGTTTCCAAAACAAATCAGCTTCTTGGGTCAATTCAAGCCGAACAAGTTGTTCTTTAGCTGATAGCCACTCGGGCGAAGGGAGAAATTTTACCCTAGCTTTAAGCTTCTTTGCATCAAAAGATAAGATAACAGTCTCAGGCCAGATTTCGTCCTCAACTTTTTCTTCTAATAAAGCCACTAGCTTCCTAGTCTTCATTTTTTCTTGCCCCAAAAAGAAGGGGAAAGAACAAGATTTATTCGTCTTAAAATGGGATCAACGTAGGCTAAAATAACTTCAATTTGATCACCTAATCGAAGACGCCGACCAGTCCGTTTACCAACTATCCCCTCCCCTGAACGTCGCCAATCATGATCCCCTCTAAGATCATGATAAGCAAGAAGACCTTGAACAAAATAATCTTCAAGTTCAACCACTAAGCCAACCCGATTAAAATCGACAATGAATCCCTTAACTTCTTCGCCTAGCTTGCTTTTTAGAAAACGAAAGATTCGCCATTCAATAAGTTCTCTCTCAGCTGCTTCAGCCTGCCGCTCGCAAGCCGAACAATGCCACGCCAGCTCACCTAATTCTGAGATCAGCCCTGGTGGAGGCTCACCCGTTAAAGCGGCTTTAAGCAATCTATGGACGACTAAATCAGAATAGCGCCTAATCGGCGAGGTAAAATGAGTGTAATTATTCTTGGCTAAACCATAGTGACCGATATTTTCGTCAGAATAATGAGCTATTCGCAAAGCTCGCAAAACCTGGACATGGACAAATTTTTCTTCTGGTCGACCCGAAGCTGCGCGAAGAAGTCGCTGGAGATCGTGCGGCTTGACTTGGTCACCTCGAGGTAAATAAAGGCCTAAAGCTAAAACTTTTTGTCGCAATTCTTCGAGATCCCCAACAGCTGGAGGGGGATGGACTCGATAAATAGCCGGAAGACCATGATCACTGAAAAAAGTGGCTACAGCCTCATTAGCCGCTACCATAAATTCCTCGATTAAATGATGAGCTTCATTCTGTTCAAAAGAAGCTATTTCAGCTAACTTACCCTCGCGGTAAATTAATTCGGGCTCAAGAAGATCGAAATTCAAGCTTCCCAATGACTCTCTCCTTTCTCGAAGAAGAGAAGCTAATTCTCTCATCAAAAAAAGATCCTCAAGAAGGTGGGCATATTTTTGACTTTCTTCTTTATCACCTTGAAAAATTTTGTAGACCGAAGAGTAAGTCATCCTTTCAACTGTTTTGATGAGGGAAGGACAAAATTCTGTCTTGACGACTTCTCCTTTTTGGTCAATCTCAAGAAGAACCGAAAAAGTTAGTCGGGTTACTCGGGGCCGCAAGCTACAAAGATTAGTCGCCAGACGTTCGGGAAACATGTGGAGAGTCAAATCAGGAAAATAAACGCTCGTCCCTCTTCTCTTTGCTTCTTCATCAAGCGCTGTCCCAGGCGGAACAAAATGGGAAACGTCAGCAATGTGCACGCCCAAAAGAAAATTACTATTCGGCAATTTTTTTATGCTAATAGCATCATCAAAATCCTGGGCATTTTCACCGTCAATGGTAATCGTTAGCCAACGCCGGAAATCCTTTCGACCCCGCCTGGCTTCTTGATTTATCCGCGAAGATAAGCAAGCTGCTTCTTTTAAAGCTTCAGGTGGATATTCGGTGCGCAGTCCAAATCTCTTTATTACAACATGCGTATCTACCAAGGGTTCGTCGGGATGTCCAAAAACCTGAAGCAGACGACCCGTGTGGCGCTCGATTTCAATAATCATTCCCTCTTCGAGTTTCATCTTCCTGCTGATGTCGATTTGAATTTCTCCATAAGCAGGATCTTCAAGGGGAACTAAAAGATGGTGACCATACCTGGGCTGGTAATAACCAAGGATTGTGGGCTTAGCCCTGATAATTCGCCTGACTCGGCCTTCAAGACGACCATCCTTAGTTTCTCTGATTTCGACTTCGACCTTATCACCATTCATTGCCCCGGCAGAGGCCCGCGGAGGAATAAAAATATCTGGTCCTCCCTCTTCTGGTCGGACAAAACCAAACCCTAAAGAAGTGGAAAGATATTCTCCTTTGAGGAGCTGAGGAGCTTGGGCAAGTTTATATACCCCTCGATGTCGCTCAATTAAACCTTCTTTTTGCATCTTTTTCAAGGTCCGTCGCAGGGACCTCGTTTCATGGGAACGAAGACCAAGCTCCCGAGCCATGGTTCCTAAATTCCACTTTTTCTTACTTTGATTAAAAAGCTCTAAAATCTTCTTTTCCACTCGATCCTCTCTTAAGTTAATAATAGAAAGCAAGAAGATGGGGAACTTTATATTTCTCCCTCATCAACTTTAAAAGAGCAATCTTAAAAACTTCATCTTTTCTTGAGCCTCTGGATTCTGGAAATTCCCTTTCTATCCATGTTAAGGCGTCCCTTTTGTCTTCAGGACCCGCCTCTTTGAGAAGAGCTTCCTCGATGGCCTCCTCTAAAACCTCAAGTTTCCTCTCTTTTTCTTCTTTTTTTTCATCATTTAATTTAAGAATTTCTAAAGCCTCCAGAAAAATTGGCCGGAGGTGAGTTAAAGCTGAGGGTAGGTGGTTTAAAAAATCTGTTATCGCTTCCCTAATTTTTTCATTCTTATCTTGACTTAAGGGCGGTTGGTTAGCCCCAACTTGTCTCTCTTGATATTGCTTAAAGACTTTCTGAACTTCCTGGTCACAGAAAACAAGGGAAAGAAAAGAAAGAGGTCTTTTTTTTCTTCGCACTTTCTCGACAGCTCGGTCTATACCTTCAAGAACTATACTCAAAGGAACAGAAGCAGCCTCCCAACGGGCAATTATTTCAAGTTCTCTAGGTGATAGAAGAAAGGGAGCCCCTCGCCGAAAGAAAAAATGACGAGCAATGGCTCGATAATAATATCCTTTTTCTTGCTCCTCTATCTCCATGTTAGGTCTTATTTCTTTCGTAAATTATTCTCAATCCTTCCAGAACAAGGTAAGGCTCAATTTTATCAATTACGGGAACATCAGCCGCAATCAGGCTAGCCAAGCCACCAGTCGCCACCACTCTAGCATCATGGCCAAGTTCTTTTTTGATTTCATTGACCAAATGAGTAATCAGGCCGATATAGCCAATATATATTCCTGAATGCATGCTCGCCACTGTTGTCCGTCCAATGGTCCGGCGAGGCTTGCTAATTTCAACCCGAGGTAATTTAGCCGTATGGACAGTCAGGGCTTCAGCTGAAATCTGAATCCCAGGAGCAATGGCCCCTCCAAGGTATTCTCCCCGAGCTGAAACCGCGTCGAAGGTAGTAGCTGTGCCCAAATCCACCACGATGACTGGTCCGCCATATTTCTCATAGGCGGCGACCGCACCAGCAACTCGGTCAGCTCCAACTTCAGCGGGGTTTTCATAAAGAATAGGCATGCCTGTCTTGAGACCTGGCCCGAGGATCAAAGCTTTAACTTTAAACAATTGCTGACAAAGTTGTTGAAACAGAGGAGTTAAGGGAGGAACGACGCTGGAGATAATTGCTCCATCGAGCTTTTCAAGCCCTAAGTTCACGCTTTGAAAAAAGCCAAAAATCATCAACTTATATTCATCACAGGTTCTCTCAACAGAACTTTGCATTTTCCAGGTCTGGAGAAGATTAGGCCCATCAAATACCCCTAGATGAATGTGGGTATTACCAATATCAATAGCGAGTAGCATTTTTTCTCCTTTTATTTTTTGGAGTTTATTTCGCCTGTGGTTATGGTTAAAATCGTCCGACCAGTAGTTAGCCTAAGGGCCCCATCATGAGTAAAGCCATCAAATTGGCCAATAATTTCTCGACCATTGAGAACCACCGAGACTTCTTCTCCGCGAGAATATAAGTGGCCGCGTTCAAAGGAAGCAATTATTTCGGCATCTCGACCTTGAAGAAAGGTTTGATACCAGAAATTAATTTTAGGCCACAACAAATTCAATATTGCTTCCCGATCTATTTTTCGACCGCAAACTTGACGCAAAGAAATTGCTCTTTCTCTTATCTCCTCAGGGAAATCATTAGCTTCATGATTGAGATTCAGACCAAGTCCAAAAATAGCATAAGTCGGGAAACCTCCAGAAAAACTACTTTCAAGTAAGAGACCACCTAATTTTCTCTTATTAATTATTAAATCATTGGGCCACTTTAAAACTACCTCAAGATTGAAAGCTTCATTTAAGGCCTCACGGCAGGCTAAACCCATCGCTAAGGGCAAAAGGGAAAGGGTCATTCTTTTTGGCCTTAAAATAATGGAAGCGTAAAGTCCAAGAGAAAAAGCAGAATACCAAATTCTTCCCTTTGTCCCTCGACCTGCGGTTTGCTCATCAGCTACAATGACCGTTCCTTCTTCTTCTCCTTGGATGGCTAATTCTCTAGCCAGATCATTAGTTGAAGTAAGACGACGAAAATATAAAATTTTCCCCCCGATCATCATTTAAAAAATCAATCCATTCCGGCTAGGCTTTTCAATAATTTAATTCGCTTGGACTCGAGCTGGGCAAGATTAGCTCGATTTTCCTCCACTACTTCAGTCGGGGCCCTTTGCAGGAAATCAGGATTAAGGAGCCGATTTCTAAGTTTGGTTATTTCTTTTTCCAAGTCGTCGATTTCTTTTTTAAGCCTTTTTCTTTCAGCTTCTAAGTCAACGATTCCGGAGGCAGGAATGGCCAATTCCCAGGAAGGCCCAGCTCCCCTCAGACAGGGAAGACCTTGATCTAAGGTCTCCCTAATTTCCAGTTTAGACAATCCAGCCAAAGATTCAATCGAAGCTTGAAGTTCAGTTAATCTCTTTTTGGTCGATTCATCAGTAGGTTTTAGCCAGGCTAAAATTTTAAGGGAAGGCGGGAGCCGATGTTCAGACCGAATTGTCCTTATCTCAGTTACAACTTCCTGCAATAAGCTAATTTTACTTTCAGCTTCCTCATCGAACGGAAATTCTTCAGGTTTAGGAAAAGCTTCAAAAGAAATTGATTTTCCAGCCCCGGGCAAATAATGGTAAATCTCTTCGGTAATAAAGGGCATAAATGGATGAAGCAGCCGCAGAATCCAACTTAAGCTCATGGCTAAAACGGCCCGAGTTGAGCTCCTTCCTTCTCGAAGCAGGGGCTTGACTAGTTCAAGATACCAATCACAAAATTCATGCCAAACGAAATGATATATTTTTTCTGCAGCTTCATAAAATTTGTATTGCTCCAGGGCCTCGTTAATTTCGATAGTTATTTTTCGAAGACGGCTACGGACCCAACGATCAGCTAAACTCAGCGCCTCTTCACGGAAAGTTAAATCCTGACCTTCGATATTCATCAAAACTAAGCGAGAGGCATTCCAAATTTTATTAGCGAAGGCTTTATAACCGGCCATTCTTTCTTCAGAAAGGGAGATATCCATACCGGGCACAGCCAGTGAAGCCAGAGTAAACCGAAGAGCATCGGTTCCGTATTTCTGGATCATTTCTAAGGGATCAATAATATTGCCTTGGGATTTGCTCATTTTGCGGCGATACATATCCCTAACCAATCCATTAATAAAGACATGACGAAAGGGAATTCTTCCTGTAAACTTTAAACCCATCATAATCATTCTCGCTACCCAAAAGAAGATAATATCAAAGCCGGTGGCCATAAGATCGGTAGGATAGAAAATTTTAAAATCAGGTGTTTCCTCAGGCCAGCCTAAAGTAACGAAGGGCCAGAGAGCTGAACTAAACCAAGTATCAAGGATATCTTCATCTTGCTTGAGATTAGAATTTTGACACCGCTGACATTTCTTAGGTTCATCTAAGCTGACATTTATCTCGCCGCAATCTTGACAATACCAGGCGGGAATACGATGACCCCACCAAAGCTGTCTTGAAATACACCAATCGTGAATGCGGTGCATCCAATCAAAATAGGTCTTCGCCCAATTAGAGGGAATAAAAATAATCTGACCTTCTTCGACTACTTTAATAGCTGGTTCGGCCAAGGGTTTCATGCGCACAAACCATTGCCAAGAAAGATAAGGCTCAATGATGGTTTGGCAGCGATAACAGTGGCCAACATTATGGCGGTAATCTTCAACTTTAACTAAGTAACCTTGTTCCTTGAGTTTTTCGATTATTTTTTGCCGACAGGCGAAACGATCTAATCCCTTAAACTCAGGCCCAGCAGCTTCTGTCATCTGGCCTGAACCATCAATAACCTGAACCTGCTCTAGGCCATGACGCCGACCCAATTCAAAATCATTTGGATCATGGGCTGGAGTTACTTTAACCGCCCCGGTAGCAAAATCTTTTTCCACCTGCTCATCAGTAATTATCGGCAAAGGTCGGCCAATCAAGGGAAGAATAGCCACTCGACCGCGAAGATGGGAATATCGGGCATCTTCGGGATGAACCGCGACCGCTGTATCCCCAAGCATAGTTTCAGGTCTAGTGGTCGCCACAATTACCTCTCCTTGGCCATCCGCCAAGGGATAACGAAGGTAATAAAGCTTTCCGGCCACTTCTCGATGCTCAATCTCGATATCCGAAAGCACGGTTTGGCAGCGGGGGCAACGATTAACCAGATAATAATCACGATAAATAAGACCTTCCTTATAAAGGTCAACAAAAACTTTGCGAACAGCAAAGCTAAAGCCAGGATCCAGAGTAAACCTTTCCCTTGACCAATCAAGGGAAAGCCCTAGCCGTTTAAGTTGATGAGTGATTATACCACCATATTTTTCTTTCCATTGCCAAGCCACGCGAAGGAATTCTTCTCGGCCAAGCTTTTCTCGGCTCAACCCTTTCTCTGCTAAACTCTGCTCAATAACATTATGGACAGCAATTGAGGCATGATCGGTGCCGGGTAGCCACATCACATTATACCCTTGCATCCGTTTCCAACGGGCAATAATATCAGGAAGAGTAAAACAGAGAGCATGCCCCATATGAAGAGAACCAGTGACATTAGGCGGTGGTAAAACCATGGAAAATTTGGGCTTAGAAGAATTGACATCAGCCTGAAAGATACCTTCCTCTACCCAATACTTAACCCATTTTTCTTCAACCGACTGCGGCTCATAGACTTTGGGCCAATGACCAGGCTTCTTCATCTTTCTTTTTTCCCTTTCAGTCTGGATATGCTGGCTTCAAGCCAGCTCTTCAGCTCATTTCTTAGAGAAGCGGTAATTCTTTTTTCGAGCTCCCGTTCAAGGGATAGTATTTCTTGCCTAATGATTGGCTTGATAAAAGAAAGCCAATCTTCAGACTTTAAAAAATAGGGGACAGTCTTCCTAGAAAATTCATCTTTAGAAATCATCTTGTCTTCTTCTTTGTCTTCTTCTAACTCTTCAGGAAGACTCAGGGGTTCTTCAGGGCCTCCCAAGACTTGCTTTATTAAGTCCGCTACTCTCTCTGAATCAAAGGGTTTAGAAATAAGACTCGTATAATCGAGCGAGGCCAAACGAATTTCATCAATCGGTTCAAAGGCGTTTTTAAGTAAAAAAATTGGCAAGCCTTCAAATTCAGGCTTAGAATTGATTTTCGCTACCAATTCATAAACATCTTCGCCTGGTAAAGAAAGGCTCAGGACTAAAGCATCAGGACAATTATCATTAAGGGCCATTAATAGTTCATCTCCGCTGGTACAGCGTTTCAATTCATAATCAGGCTCAGGAAAAAGCATCTCAAAAAGTCGCTGCACGCTTGGGCTGCTTTCAGCAATAATAATCCGTCGCCTCATTTCATTAATTATAACTGAATCCCCTAAGAAGCGCTAATATTCAAGAATAACCGAATCTTCTCCCAGCAGGGCTTCGAGTCGTCGAGTAAGGGACTCAACGGGCTTTATTCCTATTATTTCCCTGGATTGAATTCGAACCCGACAATTATAAGGAATTTCGAGATCAAAAATGACCGGACACTCTCCGGGATATTCAAGGAGAAGGTTTTTTAATTCTTCCATCGAACTGGTTTCAAGCCCAGGAACAAATAACCGAAGGATAAGACAACGAGCCAGCTTTTCCAAAGCTTCAGGAAGAGGCATAGCTTGTAGAAGCTGTAAGCGACGGCTTTCTTGATCGCCAAGAATTCGAGCCTTGAGCCAAAGCAGCTGCCCCTCATGCAAAAGCTCCTGGTATTGTTGAAAAGCATCAGGAAAAGCCACGACTTCTGCCCTGCCAGTCATATCTTCAAGAATAAAAGTAGCCATCCTCTCTTCTTTCTTGGTTTTTAGGGCCTTAACCGAGGTTACAATGCCAGTTACTTTAATTTCGTTCAAACCATTTTCTATCTCATCAAGTTCACTTAGAAAATGGCTAACTAATCGGCGAAGCTTCTTTTGAAATTGGGAAAGAGGATGGCCGGTGATATAAAAACCCAAGACATCCTTTTCATAAGAAAGAAGTAAGCTTTCGTCCCATTCTTTCATCTCTAAGACTTCGGGAGGAATTTCAGGCGGCAAAATTTCTTCCACTTGGAAAAGGCTTGTCTGAGGAGCTTCTTTTAATTTCTGAACTTTATGGCCATATTCAATCATTAAGTCGATAAGGTGATAGCACTGGGAGCGTTTCCAGCCCAGACTATCGAAAGCGCCAGCTTTAACTAGGCTTTCCAAAACTTTACGATTAACTAATTTCATATCCACGCCTTCAACCACCTCAAAAGGTGAACGAAAACGACCCCGCCGATTCCGAGCAGCTAAAATTTCTTTGACTGCCGCTTCCCCCACATTTTTTATAGCCGCTAAACCAAAGCGGATAGTTTGGCCATTAACCGTAAAATGGCTATTAGAAAAATTGATATCAGGAGGTAAGACTTCAAGGCCCATATTATGGCATTCATTGAAGTATTTAACTACTTGAGAAGTAGCCCCTCTTTCAGCTTCAGAAGTGAGTAAAGCTGCCATAAAATGAGCCGGATAATGAGCTTTAAGATAGGCTGTTTGAAAAGCCAGATAGGCATAGGCAGCGCTGTGGGATTTATTAAAGCCGTATTCGGCGAAATGGCGAATCTGATCAAATATTTTTACAGCTTGGGCTTGATTCAAACCTTTCTTCCTAGCCCCTTGAATAAACTTCTGCCGTTGGGTCTTCATGGCTTCGGTGTCCTTTTTCCCCATGGCTTTCCGCAGAACATCAGCTTCCGCCATGGTAAAGCCGGCCAGTTCAGTGGCGATGCGCATAACCTGTTCTTGATAAACAATAATTCCTCTGGTCTCCTTCAAAATAGGCTCAAGTTCAGGAATTTCGTAAATTTCCCGGTTTGGTTCTTTTTTGCGACGGACAAATTCTTCGGTCATACCGCTTTTAAGTGGTCCAGGACGATAAAGAGCATTTAAAGCAATCAAATCGCGGAAAGTTTCAGGTTTAAAACTACGGAGTAAATCTTTCATCCCTGGGCTTTCAAACTGAAAAACCCCATCAGTGGCTCCTTTCTGAAAAAGCTCAAAAGTTTTCTGATCCTCTAAACTAATTTTTTCAATGTCAATTCTCTGATTAAGATCTCGGGCCACTAGATCTATGGTATCTCTAATTACGGTCAGGTTACGCAAACCAAGCAAATCCATTTTAAGTAAACCAATGGCTTCAATATCCTCCATCGGGAACTGGGTGGTGATTTCGTTTTTTGATGACATATAGAGCGGCATAAATTCAACCAAAGGCTTAGGCGCGATAACTATGCCGGCCGCATGAATTGAGGGGTGCCTGACTTGGCCTTCGAGGGATCGGGCAATGTTTAAAAGCTGGGCAATTTTCGCATTGCGCTCATAAAGTTCCTTCAATTGGGGAATGCTTTTTATAGCTCCATCAATCGTCGATTCAGGCCCAAAGGCCGGAATCATTTTAGCAATCCGGTCAACCTCAGGTAAGGGAATTTCCAGGACTCGACCGACATCGCGAATGGCTTGACGAGCGGCCATGGTTCCAAAAGTTATAATTTGGCAGACATTTTCGCGACCATATTTTTGAGTAACATATTCAATGACTTCATCGCGGCGACGGCCGCAAAAATCAATATCAATATCAGGTAAAGTTATTCTTTCGGGATTTAAAAATCTTTCGAAAAGTAAATCATATTCAATTGGATCAATATCGGTTATACCAAGACAATAGGCCAGTAGGCTACCAGCCGCTGAACCTCTTCCTGGCCCAACGGGAATTCCTTTGGATCGAGCCATCGAAATAAGGTCCCAGACGATTAAGAAATAACCTTCAAAACCCATTTGTTTAACTAAGGCAATTTCCTTCTTCAATCTTTCTTCATAGGTAGAAATGGGGTGACTCAACTCGCCTCGTCTCTGTTTTTCAAATAAAAATTCTTTACGTCGAGCGAAGCCTTCCCAGGCCACCCGGTCAAAAAATTCCTCCAATGGCGATCCATCAGAGGGGATATATCGGGGTAGAAAATGACTCCCTAAGGGAAAATCAAATTGACATTGAGCTGCAATCTTAAAGGTGTTTTCCAGGGCTTCGGGCACTTCCCCAAATAGGCGGGCCATTTGAGCCGGCGATTTAAAATAAAATTCGGTGGAACCAAAGCGCAACCTATCGGGATCGCTTAACTTTTTATTGGTCTGAATGCAAAGAAGAACATCATGGGTGGCGGCATCTTCTTGGCGCAAATAATGAATGTCATTGGTAGCCACCAGAGGCAGCCCTAATTTTTTAGACAGCCTGATCAACCCTCGATTTACTTCCCTCTGTTGAGGCAAACCGTGATCCATCAGCTCAAGATAAAAATTTCCAGGGCCAAAAATAGAGGCATAAGCCGCGGCAACTTCTTCAGCTTCTTTCTCCTCGCCCCGCAGAAGATGAACCGCAATTTCTCCCTTAAGGCAACTTGAAAGACCAATTAATCCTTGACTATGTTGAGCCAAAATCTCTTTATCAATTCGCGGTTTGTAATAAAAGCCTTCAAGGTAGCTATTAGTGATTAAATGACAAAGATTACGATAGCCTCGACTATCTTTTACTAGTAAAACCAAATGATAATTATGAGCTTCATCAGTACTGCGGTCAAAACGGCTTTTTGGGGCTAAATAAACTTCACAGCCAAGAATGGGTTTAAGGCCCCGAGCTTTGGCCAACTTGAAAAAGGCCACAGCGCCGAAAATATTGCCATGATCGGTAATGGCCACAGCGGGCATATTGGCCTGAAAGGCAGCTTCAACGAGATCTTCAAGGCGAAGTGCTCCATCAAGAATGCTGTATTCAGTATGATTATGTAAATGGATAAAACTTGACTCCATGGGAAATATTACTCCCATTCAATGGTGGCTGGTGGCTTGGTGGTAATATCATAAACGACCCGATTAACACCGGCAACTTCATTGACGATTCTTGAAGCTACTTTTGATAAAAATTCGGCGGAAGCCGGATACCAATTAGCCGTCATACCGTCAAGACTCTGGACTAAGCGCAAAACAACAACCTGCTGGTAGGTTCTTTGATCGCCCATAACGCCGACACTTCTTACTGGAAGCAAGACGGCAAAAGCCTGCCACAGTTTATCATAAAGAGCGGCTTTTTTTACTTCCTGTAACAGAATCTCGTCAGCTTCTCGAAGAATCGCTAGCCGTTCAGGCGTCACTTCTCCGACGATCCTCACGGCCAAGCCAGGACCAGGGAAAGGATGCTGCTCCAAAAATTCTCGATCCACGCCTAATTCAAAACCGACCTGTCGAACCTCATCTTTAAAGAGCTCCCGCAGCGGTTCAATCAATTTAAAAGGAAGCCGAGCGGGTAATCCACCTACATTGTGGTGGCTTTTAATTGTCGCTGAAGGCCCTTTAACCGGCGCACTTTCGATAACATCGGGATAAATTGTCCCTTGAGCTAAAAATTGAACATCTTGGAATTTTTTAGCTTGTTCCTCAAAAATTTCAATAAAAGTTCGACCAATAATTTTACGCTTTCTTTCTGGCGAAATAACTCCTTTCAGCTTATTGATAAAACGGTCGGCAGCTTTAACCGCAATAACCTTGAGGCCGTATCGCTTTCTAAAAGTCTCTAGGTCGGCTTCATATTGACCTTTACGCAAAAGGCCATTATCAACAAAAACACAAAGGAGGCGTTGACCGATAGCGCGATGGACAAGCAGAGAGGCGACCAGCGAATCAACCCCGCCACTCAAACCAGCGATAACTTTGGCTTGGCCAACTTTTTCCTTAATTTCTTTAACTTTAGTTTCGACAAAATTGCCCATCGACCAGTCAGGCTTAAGCTTGGCTAAGCGAAAAAGAAAATTCCTAAGAATCTTTTTACCTTCGGCTGTATGAGCTACTTCAGGATGAAATTGAACTCCAAAGATTTTTCGATTCTTATTTTCAATAACGGCTGCCTTGGTGTTAACAGTGACTCCTGAAATGGCAAAGCCTGGAGGAACTTTTTTAACTTGATCGCCATGGCTCATCCAAACGGGCGAAATTTTATTAAGATCATGAAGCAAACCGGATTGATCAATAACTTTAAGTTCAGCTAAACCATATTCTCTCTTCTTCCCCGGAACAACTTCCCCTCCTAAAAGATGAGCTAAAAGCTGAAGACCATAACAAATTCCAAGAACAGGGAATCCCAAATTAAATATTTCAGGCGAAACTGAAGGAGCACCCTTTTCATAGACACTTTGAGGCCCTCCAGAAAGAACAAGTGCCTGAGGTGACTCTTTTTTGAGAAAAGATAAAGAGACATTATAGGGATGGATCTCCGCATAAACCCCAAGTTCTCGAACTCTTCTGGCGATAAGCTGGGTGTATTGAGAACCAAAATCAAGAACAAAAACCTTGTTCATCCCCTGATTTTAGCAATCATCCAAAGCTGAAGCAATAAGGAAGCTAAAGATGCTGACCAGGTTTTATTCCCCAAATAAAAAAAGTGCCTTTTTACTTTACGAATCCCATTGGCCACCTTGATAAAAGCAGGTTTTTTATTTTAAGGGGATTAATTTTCAACTTGGCCAAAGGTCAGTTTTTTGTTATGAGGGGGCCAAAGATGGCTATAGAGTGCCTGCTGTCTTCATAGATGATAGACTCCTTCCTTCCCGAGTTTGGCCCTAGATCGATAGCTCTAAGCTAGCTTGAGGCATTTTCCGAATCAAGTAGCTCTTCTAATTATTTTGGAAAAGCCGATTAAGGAAAATAGTGAGCAACATTCATTATTGGCTGCGCCGAAATTAAATTTAATGACTCCGCTCAACAAATTTTTGCCATGAAAAAATAAAAAATTTGAAAAAATTGCCTTTACCTATCAGCTCTTTCAAGTTGACGATTTATCAATATTTTTTTATAGTTTATTGTTTTATAGAGAGGTCGAAAAATGAACTGGGAAGAGTTAGCCAAAGAATTATCGCAAGTAAACCCAGCTAAAATTGTTCTTCTAGTTATAGATGGCCTTGGGGGTCTGCCAGTTGATGGCCAAACTGAACTTGAAAGGGCCAATCACCCTAATCTTAACCAGCTGGCCTGGCATGGGAGCTGCGGTTTGACTGATCCCGTTTTTCCAGGGATAACTCCAGGAAGCGGGCCAGCCCATTTGGCTCTTTTTGGCTATGATCCATTGAAATACCAACTTGGTCGAGGAATTCTGGAAGCCTTGGGCGTTGGCCTTGAGGTTGGCCCAAATGATCTCGTAGCTCGAGGTAACTTTGCCACTCTGAAAAATGGATTAATTGTCGATCGCCGAGCAGGCCGAATCGCCACTGAGATTAATCAGACTCTTTGTCAAAAAATTCAGGAAAAAATTAAAATTATTGATGGGGTTGAAATAACGCTGGTCGCTGGGAGGGAACATCGCTTTGTCGTTCGCTTCAGGGGTGAGAATTTACATGAGGCTTTAAGCGACGCCGATCCTCAGAAAGAAGGTCAACCTCAAGTCGAAGCTAAGCCTCTTACTCCTGAAGCGGAAAGAAGCGCTTCAATAGTAAACAATTTTATTTACCAGGTAACAGTTTTCCTTAAAGATGAACCTGTGGCCAATACGATTCTTCTTCGAGGTTTTTCTAAGTTACCGGCTATTCCTTCTATGAGCGAACTTTACAAAATCAGACCTCTCGCTCTGGCTAACTATCCTATGTATAAAGGATTGGCAAAATTACTGGGAATGGAAGTCGAAAGTGTTGGCCCTTCGGCCGAAGACCTGGCTACTTCTCTTGAGAAAAATTTTATGTTCTTTGATTTCTTTTATCTACATTTCAAGAAAACCGATTCTGCTGGCGAAGATGGTAAGGTCGACAAGAAGGTGGCTGCTATCGAAGAAATTGATGCGATCATTCCTCGTCTTTTAGCTTTAAAACCTGATGTTCTCTGTGTCACCTCTGATCATTCGACTCCAGCTCTGTTGAAAGCTCATTCCTGGCATCCCAATCCTCTCATTATTTTATCCTCGAGCCTACCAGCGGATAATTTGCCGGCCTTCACGGAAAGAAACTGCGCTCAGGGTTCTTTGGGAAGATTACCAGCAAAAGCAGTCATGCCCCTCTTGCTGGCAGCTGCAGGTAAGCTCAAAAAGTATGGGGCCTGAAAAATTAGATGATGAAGAGAAAAATGGCCATAATGAGGGGGAAAGATTAGCTGGAGTAAAATATTATCTCAAACTATTTTGAAAAGAACTTTTTCAATATTTAAGATTAAGAATCTATCGATAGCCATTCTTCTTATTTTTATAAATTTTCTTGAAGCAAGTCAGTCAAATTATTGGCCTTCTGCCCAGGCCAAAGAGGGCCAGCTTTTTAATTTAATTAATTTAAACCAATTTAATTCTAGGAATAACAATAATTATTTTTTCTCCTTTTTTATCAATAGTAAGACAAATCTGACAAATTATCCTCAGACCAGTGGTCAAGGAGTTCAATCTCAAGATAAGCCAAACCAATCTTCCCTAGGGAAAGTTGAGGTTTCCAAAGCTGAAGTTTATGATCTTCGTTCTTTTACCCATCCTACTCACACCCGAATTGTCCTCGATTGCAGTCAGGTTCGGGAATATACTACCTTGGAATTGAAGGAACCTGATCGACTGGCCGTTGATGTCCTTAGGGCTCAGCTTAATCCCATCCTTCATGGCAAACAAGTACAGGTGCAAACTGCTTATTTAACCAAAATTCGCCTTGCCCAACGAACACCAACAATTGTTAGGTTGACCGCAGACCTTGATTGGCGCTTGATCGAAAGAACCCATGTGTTTACTCTCTATGATCCTTTCCGAATTGTCATTGATATTTATCCTCGAGAAGGTCAGGCGCAGAGACCGGTCGCGGAATCAGCGGAAAAACTACCAGAAGAAAAACCTATAATCTCACCTCAGCCAACTAAGGCTGGTTGGACTTTGGCCAGACAACTTGGCTTAGGGGTGAAGACGATTGTCCTTGATCCTGGCCACGGAGGTTCGGATCCAGGCTGTATTGGACGCAGTGGGCTTAAAGAAAAGGACATTGTGCTTAATTTGGCCATCGATCTAAAGAAAAAAATTCAGGAAGCGGGTTTCGAAGTTTTTCTCACTAGAGAAACCGATATTTTTGTTCCTCTGGAAAACCGAACCGTTATTGCCAATCAGAAAAAAGCCGATATTTTTATAAGCCTTCACGTCAATTCTCACCCCAATAAGAACCGTTCTGGAATCCAGACATTTTATTTAAATATCACTCAAGATTCAGTGGTCAATGAGTTGGCTGCACTTGAAAACGCTACTTCTCCGCGAACTCTTAATCAGATGGCCGAAACTATTAGAAAAATTATTCGTCATTCCAAAGCTTTGGAATCGAGAGAATTAGCTGAAAAAATTCAGGAAAATCTGGTAAAATGCTTAAGGAAAGCTTACCCAGATACCCAAGATCTGGGAGTTAAAGGCGGTCCTTTTTGGGTCTTAATTGGGGGCGAAATGCCCTCAGTGCTAATTGAATTGAGTCATATGAGTAATGCCAAAGAAGAAGCTAGGCTCCAAGAAAAAAGCTATCAGCAATTATTGATTGAGGGAATTTTTGAGGGCATCATTGCCTATATTAAAACTTTAGGCAAGGGTTGAGCTCTTTCGAGGTTGACCATGAAACGACGAGATTTTTTAACAGGTTTAGCCATCGGAACTTTGTTCTTAAACCAATCTCCTTGGCTTAAAAGCCAAGGATCTTCTCTGGCTGATATTGCCTGGGTTGAAGGTGATGATCCGGCCGCCATCACCAAAAAAGCGATTGAGCTTCTCGGTGGCATGAAACGTTTTATTAGTCGCGGAGAGAGAGTTATTATTAAACCCAATATCGGTTGGGATAGAACACCTGAGTTAGCAGCTTGCACCAATCCTGAAGTTGTGCGAGCCTTAGTGGAAATGTGTTTTGAGGCTGGAGCGAAAGAGGTCATCGTCACCGATAACTCGACAAATGCTCCTCAACGGTGCTTCCCTCGCTCAGGAATCGAGGCTGCGGCTAAAGCCGCGGGAGCTAAAGTTCTGCTTCCCAATCCTTATCGATTGAAAAAAACAGCTATTAAGGGCGTCTGGCTAAAGGAATGGGAAGTTTTCACCGATTTTCTGGAAGCTGATAAGATCATCAATGTCCCCATCGCCAAGCATCATTCCCTTTCGCGACTCACTTTAGGAATGAAAAACTGGTTAGGTGCCCTTGGAGGTCCAAGAAATCAGCTTCATCAAAGACTCGATGAGGCGATGGTCGATTTAGCTGCCTTTTTCCGACCAGTCTTAACCGTGATGGATGCCTATCGGATTCTTCTACGAAATGGACCTCAAGGGGGTCGACTTTCTGATGTTAAACTCCAGAAAATGGTGGTCGCCGGAATTGATCCAGTGGCCGTTGATAGCCTTACCACTACCTTTTTTGATTTAAAGCCCGAAGATCTAGCTTATCTTCCTATGGCCAAGGAAAGAGGTCTCGGTGAGATCAACTTCGAGAGGCTCCGCCTTGAAAAAAGAAAAATCTAAAAAATACCGTTTCTTTCAAATCAGTCGAATTCTTAGCCAAATTCTTTTCTTCTCTCTTTTCCTCTATCTCCTTTTTTTTACCCGCTTTACAGGCGAAGACACCATCGGCCGAGTGGAAATTTTTTTCCATTTTGATCCCCTTCTTGGTCTGACCACGGCCATCGCTTCCAGAACTATTTATTCTGCCTTCTGGTTGTCCCTCATAACCCTCGGCTTAACTTTTCTTTTTGGTCGGGTTTTTTGCGGCTGGGTCTGTCCGCTGGGGAGTGTCCATCAGTTTTTCTCTTTCCTGTTTAAAAAAAGTCGACTTCTTAAGCCTAAAAAACTCGGTCAGAGGGGGCTGAGCTTAAAGTATTTTATTTTACTTCTGGTTCTTATCACCGCCCTTTTAGCCGTTGATCTTGTAGGTTATCTCGATCCTTTTTCTTTTCTTTACCGCTCCTTTATTGCCGCCATTCTTCCCTGGTTGGCTCAGATAAACCATATTTTGCTTTCCTTTGTTTATCAAATTAAACTTTTAAGGCTAGGCGATTACTGGAACCAATTCCTCGCCTCGTTAGCTTTAAATCCTATTTTTCAACAAGGTTTTTTCCTCGGTTTGCTCTTTTTACTAGCTCTATGTCTTAATTTATTCCGTGAGCGATTCTGGTGTCGCCTCCTCTGTCCTTTAGGAGCTTTGCTCGCCCTTATTGGCCGGTGGAATTTTCTTGGCCTAAAAATTAAGACAGATAAATGCATTGACTGCCATCTTTGCTCGCTTCAGTGTGAAACCCAAGCAAATCCATACCCTCAGGAACAATGGAATCGATCTGAATGTGTTTATTGTTTTACCTGTGGTTCAATTTGTCCGACAGCAGCCATTGACTTCAATTTCAGGCTTAAGTCTCAATCTGCACCGGCCATTAATCTTTCCCGTCGTCATCTTGTCTTTACATCTCTTCTAGCAATTATAAGCACTCCTTTTTTCAAAATAACTCCAGCAAAGCGCCGATCCTCCCCCCGACTTATTCGACCGCCCGGCTCTTTGCCTGAACCTCAATTTCTGCAAAAATGTATTAAATGCGGCGAATGTATGAAAGTTTGCCCAACCAACGGGTTGCAGCCAGCTTTAAGCGAAGCTGGACCTGAAGGAATTTGGACTCCAATTTTCAATTTTAAAATTGGCTACTGTGAATATTATTGTTCCCTCTGTTCCCAAGTCTGTCCAACTGGCGCCATCAAAGAATTGACGATTGAAGAAAAGATAAACGTGCGCCTTGGCACTGCATGGGTCGATAAAAGTCGCTGTCTCCCCTATGTACTTGGCTCGCCCTGCATTGTCTGCGAAGAACATTGTCCGACCTCACCTAAAGCCATCAAGTTAGTTCGAACCGAAACAAAAAGGCCTGATGGTTCAATTTTAACTCCTTTGGCTCCGATAATTGACCTGGATCAATGTATTGGCTGCGGGATTTGCGAAAATAAATGTCCGGTTGTCGATCAACCAGCCATTTTTGTGACCAGTGTAGGTGAATCTCGCTCTGCAACCAATCGCTTTTTGCTTGAATTACTTCATAAAAGCTCTGGCGAATAGCCCCTTGATCAATCCCTTCTAATTATTGATTTTTTTTCTGTTTAATCTCAAGATAAAAGCACCCAATTTAAAAAAGATTTACTGGAGGGAGCGAGACAAATGAACGAGTTAAAAGGAATCATCATTCCCGGATCTTCAGCCCTACTAGCGATGGTTGTTCTCTTGATCATCAGGACTATAGCCATCAAGCTCTTCCAAAATTGGTCGAAAAGAAGTGGGAATAAGCTAGATAATATTTTGATTAGGCCTTTAAAAACTCCCTCGATTTTCTGGATTCTGGCTATTGGACTATATCTAGGCCTCAGTATCTCCAACTTGCCTGCAAAATATGTCCTTTACTTAACTAAGGTTATTAATATTGTGCTTATTTTTTCGATAACCTTAGCTTTAGCCAATATGGCCACCGGCATTTTTCGGTTATACCTTCACCACTGGCAATTACCCTTACCGACCACTGGTCTTTTTTATGGAGGCCTTAAGGCCCTTATTCTGAGTATAGGCTTTCTCATTATTCTTAACCAGCTAGGCCTATCAATAACCCCGCTGATTACGGCTTTGGGAATTGGTGGTTTAGCAGTCGCTTTGGCTCTTCAGGATACATTGGCCAATTTATTTGCCGGCGTCCATATTTTAATCGAAAAATCAATTCGGGTAGGCGATTTTATTCGGCTTGAAACAGGCCAAGAGGGTTATGTTGAAGACATCTCTTGGCGAACAACCCGCATTCGAATGCTTCCTAACAATCTTGTGGTTATTCCTAATAGCAAGCTGGCTCAAAGTATTATTACTAATTATTATCTTCCAGAAAAAAAGATGTCACTTTTTCTTCCCATAAAAGTCAGCTATTCTTCTGATCCCGAAATCGTTGAAGCTTTGCTTCTTGAAGAAGCTAAAAAGGCGATTGGCGAAATTCCTGGTCTATTAGCAGAACCTGAGCCGGTGGTTAGATTGATCCCTGGTTTCGGTGATAACTCCCTTGATTTTACTCTCATTTGTCAAATTAGTGAGGTTGGTGATCAATTTGTCGTTCAACATGAACTTAGAAAAAGAATTTTTCGCCGCTTCCAAAAAGAAGGTATTAAAATTCCCCTTCCCCAACGGGTGGTATATCTCCATTCTGAAAATAAAAATCTCGGCTCCTCGACCAGTTCATAATGAACCTAATCTCAAGAGAAGAGGTCAATTATTTCATTCAGCAAGAGCTTTCCGCAGTTCTTCTTTGAGAGGAGGGATAATCTGAAAAAGGTCTCCCACCACCCCAAGATCAGCTACTTTGAAAATTGGGGCTTCAGGATCTTTATTTACAGCCACAATTACTTTTGAGCCACTCATTCCAGCTAAATGCTGAATAGAACCAGAAATACCAAAAGCCAGATAAAGGTTAGGGCAAACTGTTTTGCCTGTCTGACCAACTTGATGTTGATGGCCAATCCAGCCGCTATCCACGGCGGCTCGCGAAGCACCAATCGCAGAACGAGGAATAAGGGTGCTTAGTTCTCGCAATAAATTAAAATTTTCGGCCGCCTTCATGCCCCGCCCGCCAGAAATAATCACTTCCGCTTCCGTCACATCAAGTTCAGCTCCTTCTTCCCGAACAATTTCAACGACTTTCGCCACCGGCCCATTATAGTTTAGGCCAATTGTCTTTTCGATTATTTCCCCTGGAGCTATGTTTTCGTCTTTAATTTCTTTCAAAGGAAAAACATTTGGCCGAAGAGTAGCTAAAAAAGGCTTTGTTTTCAATTTTAATGTCAGCAGGGCTTTCCCCGCATAAACTGGTCGGACAAAAAGCAAAGAACCGTTGGAAATTATGATTCTGGTGCAATCGGAAACCAGGGCAACTCTGAGTTTGGCTGCCAGGCGAGGTGCCAAATCTCTGCCGAGTGCTGTCCCAGCGAAAAAGACCGCTTCAGGCTTTATTTGTTGAATTAATTCATAAAGCACCTGGGCGTAAATTTCCGGTGAATAAACCTCCAAGTCTTCTCCTTTAAGCCAATAAGTCTTTTTGGCTCCTTGGACCCATAATGGGGTCAAATTTTCAAAACTTGAACCGACCACGACTGCCGCTACTTCTAGATCTAACTCTTCAGCTCGGCGGCTGGTTTCAGCTAAAGTTTCAAGAGACGATTTCTTAATTTTACCCTCTCTTTTTTCTATAAAAACCAACCACATTTTTCGCCTCCTTCAAATAATCTTGGCTTCCTCTCTAAGGAAGCGAACAATCTCTTTGGCCGCCTCTTCAGGGGGAAGCTGAATGATTCGACCAGCCTTTTTAGTTGGTGGCATCTCAAGTTTGATAATCTCCATTTTGGGCGTAAGAAAATCTTCCGATATTCCTAGTTCATCGATAGGAATAATAGGGATTTCTTTCTTTTTAGCGGCCATGATTCCCTTCAGAGTTTCATACCTAGGTTCATTAAGACCCTTTTGGGCTGAAATGACAGCCGGTAAAGAAAAAACCACCTTTTCTAGAGCTCCTTCAATTTCTCGATAAGCTACTCCATTTCGACCCTCAATGATAAGCTTAACTACTACATTGACCTGCGGAATCCCCAGCAATTCTGCCACCATTGCTGGAACCTGAGCATTATCAGCCCCAAAAGATTGTTTGCCAAACAAAAGGAGATCAAAATTAGGAAAGCGTTGTTTAACTAACGAAGCAATTGCGGCTGCTACTCTCAACCCCTCAAAAGATTCAGGAGCTGAATCCTTAATTAAAAGAGCTTCATCAGCTCCCATGGCCAAACATTTTCGCAAAATGAGGAGAGCTTCCTCCTTGCCGACACAAACCACAGTCACTTTTCCGCCTTTTGCTTCTCGCAATCTCAAAGCCTCCTCGACCGCGTATTCATCGTAGGGGCTAATAATAAAATTTAAGCCTTCCTCTACAATTCCTTGACCATCAGGGGCAATTCTTATTTTTGATTCGGTGTCTGGAACTCTCTTCACAAAAACCAATAGATTCATTCCTTCCTCCTTTTTTTGCTTAATCTAAATGACCACTAATGGATCAAGAGTCTTTAAACTAAAATTCTTTGACCGTTTAATTAAAGACTCTCAGTAAACCTTTTAAGAATCAGACAACCATTGGTCCCGCCAAAACCAAAGGAATTGGTCATGGCATATGTAATCTCCGCTTGTCGAGCTTGATTGGGCACATAATCGAGATCACAATCGGGATCAGGAAATTCATAGTTAATTGTCGGGGGGATTATTTGATGATATAAGGTTAAAGCCGTAATTCCGGCTTCAAGAGCTCCAGCCGCACCTAGAAGATGTCCAGTCATTGATTTAGTTGAGCTCACTGCTAATTTGTAGGCCTGTTCTTTAAAAACTTTTTTTATGGCCTGAGTTTCAATCCGATCGTTAAGGGGCGTGGAAGTTCCGTGGGCGTTAATATATTGAATTTCTTCTGGGTGAAGGTGGGCGTCGTTAAGGGCTCTTTTCATGACTGCAGCCGCCCCCTCTCCAACCGGATCTGGAGCGGCTACATGATAGGCATCTCCACTCATGCCATAGCCAACGATTTCGGCATAAATTCGGGCGCCCCGTTTCAAGGCGAGATTTAACTCTTCAAGAATTAAAATACCAGCTCCTTCACCCATAACAAAGCCATCTCTCTGAGCATCAAAGGGCCTTGAGGCTCTTTGGGGCTCATCATTTCTTTCAGAGAGAGCCTTCATCGCGCAAAAACCAGCGACTCCTAAGGGAGTAATTGGGGCTTCCGATCCCCCAGCAATCATTACATCCGCCTCGCCTCGGGAAATAATTCGGTAGGCATCGCCGATGGCGTGGAGACTGGCGGTGCAGGCTGTAGCTGTAGCTGAATTGGGGCCACGACTGCGATAGCGGATTGATATTTGACCAGCCGCTTCATTGATGATTGTAGCGACAAGAAAAAAGGGAGAAACTCTCTCTGGACCTTTTTCGAGCAAGACCTTATGCCACTCCTCGATCTGGCCAATCCCCCCAATTCCACTGCTAACATACACTCCACAATTATCACCCTCTAAAAGAGCTGGATCAATGGCTGCATCTTCTACGGCCAGGGCGGCAGCGGCTAAAGCATATTGGATGAAAAGATCCATCCGCCGCACTTCTTTTCGGTCAATAAAAGCCAAAGGGTCAAAATTGCGGATCTCAGCCGCAATGCGCGTTGAATATCGGGAAGCATCAAATCGAGTTATCAATCCAACGCCACTTTCCCCTCGAACCAGCCTTTCCCAGGTTAATTTTGTACCCACGCCCAAGGGTGATACCAGACCGATTCCTGTGATAACAACTCTTCGATTAGAATTCATTCTTCTCGCAAACGAAAGTTTTATTTTAAGCGGCTAGCAATATAATCTACGGCCTTGCCCACAGTGGAAATCTTTTCAGCTTCTTCATCAGGAATACTAAGACCGAAGGTCTCTTCAAGAGCCATAACTAACTCCACCGTATCAAGTGAATCCGCCCCCAGATCTTCCACAAAAGAAGCTGATTCAGTTACTTGTTCTTCTGAAATAGAGAGCTTATCAGCCACCACCTCCCGCACTTTTTTCAATATTTCTTCCCTTTCCATCCCTTTAACCTCCTGATTTTATTATTTTCGAAGCCAAGGCGGCATTACATATACATTCCGCCATTGACATTTATTACTTGACCAGTAATATATGAAGCCTCGTCAGAAAGAAGAAAAGTGACAGTAGCCGCGACTTCGTCAGGCGTTCCAAAGCGTTTCATGGGAATGATCTCAAGAAAGGCCTTTTTAACTTCTTCTGGCAACCTTTCAGTCATCGCTGTTATGATATAGCCTGGGGCGACACAATTGACTGTAATGCCCCGGTTAGCCACTTCCCGAGCTAGAGCTTTAGTAAAACCAATAACCCCTGCTTTGGAAGCAGCGTAATTAGTCTGACCAGCATTACCCATTAACCCAACCACAGAAGAAATATTGACTATTCGGCCATAACGCTGATTGATCATGGTTCTGATAGCGGCTTTAGAAAAATTAAAGACTCCTTTCAAATTAACCGCCATTACCGCATCCCAGTCTTCTTCTTTAAGTCTTATCAGAAGAGCATCTCGAGTAATGCCTGCATTATTGACGAGATGATCAAGGCGACCAAACTGGTCAACTACGGCCTCACAAACTTTTTGAGCCTCACCCAACTGGCTAACATCAGCAACAAAACTTACGGCTTGACCGCCAATTTCCTGGATGGAACTCTTCACCGCTTTCAGTTTCTCCTCTTGAATATCGACGAGAATCACCGTTGCCCCCTCTTGGGCCAATTTTTTGGCGATTACTTCGCCTATTCCTTGGGAAGCTCCAGTAACTATCGACACCCGAGAGGTAAAACGTGGGTCAGAGTTTCAAATCATAAATTATTCCCTCCATCCTTAGGAGCTCGGCTTGAATTTTCTCCTGGACTTTATTTCTTACTGTTTCCACAGCCATTCTAATAGCATTGCGGACAGCTTGGCAATTAGATCGGCCATGACCAACCACACAGGTTCCTTTGATGCCTAAAAGATGCGCTCCGCCATATTCTGAATAATCTATCTGTCGGTAAATTTTCTTCAGATGCTTTTTCATGAGAAAAAGCCCAATTTTTGCCAGAAAATTTTTGGTTACCTCTTTTTTAGCCAGGGAAAGAAGAGTCTCCACCACCCCTTCGCTGACTTTTAAGGCAACATTACCTGTAAAACCATCGCTCACAATTACTTCAGCTTTTCCGGAGTAGATGTCGCGGCCTTCTACATTACCAATAAAATTAAGGGGCAACTTTGCTAATCGTTCGAAGGCCTCTCGCGTAATGTCATTTCCTTTAACTTCTTCTTCGCCAATACTCATTAGAGCAATCCGAGGATTATCAATCCCCATAACACTCTCCATAAAAATTTTCCCCATAAAAGCAAATTGAACCAAATGGTGGGGACGGCAATTGACGCTGGCCCCCACATCAATTAGTAAGGTTGATCCTTGAAGGGTAGGCACAAGCAGGGCCAAAGCTGGCTTATCAATGCCATAAAGGGGACCAAAAATTTTCTGAGAAATATAAACGACGGCCGCTGTATTGCCCATACTCACCAGAGCGTCAGCTCGACCTTCCTTGACTAACTGAGCTCCCACTTGTAGAGATGATCTTCTCTTTCGATAAAAAGAGAAAAGACCTTCTCCCATACCAATGGCCTCAGGAGCATCCACGATTTTGATTTTATAATTCTGGCTGAGATTCGTTGGCAATTGGTTAAGGACGGTCTCAATTTTCTCCCGTTGACCAACAAGAAGAACTTCGATTCCGAAATCAGCAGCCGCTCGTGCGGCACCTTCCACCGTCACTTTTGGGCCGTAATCGCCGCCCATGGCATCAACAGCAATCCTCAAGGGACACTCCCGGCTTTATTATTCTTCGGCCTCAATCACTTGTCGGCCCCGGTACCAGCCACAGTGGGGACAAGCCCGATGGGGCATTTTAGGATTGCCACAATTAGGACAAAGAGAAAAGGCTGGTAAATCAAGGGCATGATGAGACCTTCTCTTCCCACGGCGGGGAGGGGAATGACGACGTTTTGGGTTTGGCATCTTCTTATCTCTTTAAAAGTTTAAGTTTTTCTAATCTGGGATCAGTCCGGTCACTCAGGCATTGGCAGCGACCTTCTTGCCGCACTTGACCACAAATTGGGCAAAGACCTTGGCAATCTTGCGAACAAAGTGGCTTTAAGGGGAAAGCCAAATTTATCTGTTCAAGAATAATTTCCCTTAGGTTAATTTGGCGATTATAATAGAAAAACCGGTTAATATCTTCCTCTTCCAGTTCTTCCTTAATTTCATCAAGCTCTTCGGGAAGATAAATTAAGTCAAAGGAAAGGTCAAGAGGAAATTCAAAAGGCCGAAGGCATCGGCTGCAAATCACACTTAACCGCACCTTCATCTGCCCTTTAATCCAAACTTCTTCACCTAAACGGTTAATAATGACATCGGTATGGGCTGGCTCCAAAAAAACGGCCTCTTCTTCCACCAGATCAACACTTAGAAAATCGAAATCTCGAACGATATGGAGGCCTTCAAGCGGAATTTTATCAACCTCAATAAGCATCGACACACCTTTTAAAATATAATTAATTTACCCTCTAGTGAGTTTCCTATTATACCACCTCCCCCTTCTTTGTCAATGTAAGCTTTCCTTTGGTCAAAAAAGCTCTTACTTTTCTCGGTTTAGATTTGACCTTGACGACCAAGACAGTATAATTAAAAAGAAAGGAAATAGCCGATATTCAGGGTTAGTTAATGAAAGGTCTTAATGAAGAAATTATACATAAAGGGATTCGCTTCCATTTGCAAACTCAAGATCTTGGACCAAGAGAGCCCGTGATTCAGGCCATTCTCTATAAAGCTGGCCGAGTGCTTCACACCCGTAGAGTGTCTTATGCTCCTTACCTTAATCAACCCAATCAAGCTGAAAAAGTTTTGTCCCTCCTTAAAGAATTACATAGCTCAATTGTAGCTGATATTCGCGCCGGCAAATTTAATCACCTCCTCAATCCCGGCGAAAAACAGGATTAATGGAGTGAAGCCGGAAAAGCTCTTTCTTATAGACGGTAATTCGATCCTTTATCGGTCCTTTTTTGCTATTCAAAGACTTTCAACTTCGAGCGGCTTCCCAACAAATGCAATTTATGGTTTCCTTAATACTTTGCGTAAGATTCAAGAACAGGAAAAACCCTCCCATCTTGGGATTGTCTTTGATACCGGAAAGCCCACTTTACGGCATAAAACTTTTGAAAAATATAAGGCCCAAAGAAAGCCGATGCCTGATGATTTACAGATCCAAGTGCCTTATTTAAAAAAAGTAATTCAAGCCCTCAGAATTCCTCTCTTTGAATATGAAAATTATGAAGCCGATGATGTTTTAGCCAGTTTGGCGAAGTTAGCCGCCGACCAAGGGATTTTAACTATCATTGTAACTACAGACAAAGATCTTTTCCAGTTGGTTAACGATAAAACTATTATCTATAATCCCGCTAAAGACCTTTATCTTGACCAGGAAAAAGTGAAAGAAATTTTTGGAGTGGCCCCTGAACAAGTGGTGGATGTCCTGTCTCTTTGGGGCGATCCTTCAGACAATATTCCCGGAGTGCCCGGGATTGGCGAAAAGACCTCTAAAACCTTAATCCAACAATTTGGTTCTCTCGATAATCTTCTGGCTAATCTGGAAAAGGTTCAACCTCCCCGAATAAGGGAAGCTATCCGCCAAAATCTTGATAAGATCAATTTGAGTCGTCAACTGATTGTCGTTGAAAAAAATCTTCCCCTTGAATTTAATCTTGAAGCTTTTGCCGTATCCGAACCAGATCAAAGGGAAGTTATCCGCCTTTTTCAGGAGCTTGAATTTACCAGCTTGCTTCAGGACTTCATCAAAAAACAGGAAATCTCCAAGGACTATCAAGCTATCCTTAACTTAAATCAGTTGAAAAATCTTATAACTTCAATCGAAAAATTTGGTTATTTCTCTCTTGAAACCGAATTTGACCGATCGTCTCCCATCAAAGCTAAACTGATTGGGCTTTCCTTTGCCTTTGAGCCTGGAAAAGCTTTTTATCTACCTCTGGGCCATGAATATATTGGCGCTCCCCCGCAGATTCCCAAAGAAGAGGCACTGGCTCTGTTGAAACCAATTTTAACCAATCCAGAAATTAAAAAAATTGGCCAAAATATCAAATATGATTTGATTGGACTAAAGAAAGAAGGTATTGATCTAAAGGGTATTGATCTCGATACGATGATTCTTTCTTATCTTCTTGAACCAAATTGGGGCAAACACAATCTGGAGAGGCTAGCCCTCCACTATCTCCAAGAAACATCCATTTCCTATGAGGAAATAGTGGGTAAGGGCAAAAAGGCAAAAAGCCTTAAAGAAATACCTATAGAAATTGTGACCCCCTATGCCTGTCAAGAAGCGGATTTGGCTCTTCGGTTGAGTCAAATTCTTTGGCCAAAAATCAAGCAAGCTGGGCTTGACCATCTCTATCAAGAAATTGAGAAACCCTTAATTGAGGTGCTCGCTAAAATGGAAATCTGGGGGGTCAAAGTTGATCGGGATGTCCTCCGCCGACTTGCTAGGGAACTTGAAGAGGAGCTTCAGCGCCTGGAAAGAAAGATATATGAAGCTGCTGGGGTCGAATTCAACATCAACTCCTCACAACAACTGGCAGATATCCTTTTTCGGAAAATTCAATTAACTCCTGGTAAAAAAACTAAAATTACTAAACGCTTTTCTACTTCAATTGAAGTTTTACAAGAACTAGCCTCTTGTCATCCATTAGCTCAATATGTCCTTGAATATCGGTTGCTGGCCAAACTTAAGTCTACTTACGCTGATGCTCTTCCTGAGTTAATTAATCCAGAAACTGGCCGAATTCATACTTCTTATAATCAAACAGTTACCGCCACAGGCAGGCTCTCCAGTTCAGAGCCCAATTTACAAAATATTCCAGCTCGAGGAGAACTCGGTCAGCGCTTCCGCCAAGCCTTCATTCCAGAAGAAGGTCATTTGCTTTTAGCGGCTGATTATGCCCAAATAGAACTTAGGATCTTGGCTCATCTTTCTGAAGATCCAACCTTAATAGAGATTTTCCTAACTGATCGCGATGTTCACGCTGAAACAGCCCGTCACGTCTTTGGAGAGGCTTCCTTGCTTTTTTCTGAAGAGATGAGACGGCGAGCGAAAATTATCAATTTCAGCCTTATCTATGGAACCTCGGCCTACTCTCTTGCTAAAGAACTAGGAACTTCAACCAGCGAAGCCCAATCTTTTATTGATCGCTATTTCAGCCAACATCCTAAAGTGGCAGAATTCTTAGAAAAGACAGTGGCCGAAGCTACTGAGCGAGGCTATACCAAGACTCTTTTTGGCCGGATCAGGCAAGTCCCGGAATTGAAACAAAAAGATAAACTTACTCAGCAGGCTGGGAAAAGAATTGCCCTCAACGCTCCAATCCAGGGTTCAGCAGCCGATATTATGAAAAAAGCCATGATTGATATTTATAGAGAGATAATGGCTCGCTCTTTGAGAACGAAAATGATTCTTCAGGTCCACGATGAACTGGTTTTTGAGGTCCCCGAAGAAGAGCAATCCGAGGTAGAAGCTCTAGTTAGAGAAAAAATGGAAAAGGTTTATCCACTTCGAGTTCCTTTGAAAGTCCATCTGGGTTGGGGCCGTACTTGGGCCGATGCTAAATAAATGAGAGCGAAATGAAACAACTTAACCAACGGAGCCTATTTGGAAATTATTTAAAGAATTATTTCAAAAATGGGGCCGAAGCCCTCATATTAGGGCTAACTTTAATCTCCTTTCTTGTTTTATCTCATTGTTTTCATCCCCAAGCTTCTTTAATTCCGTCAAAGAGCCAAGATATTTATCCTGGCAAAACCTGGGAACGTTATGCTTCTCCTGAAGCCGCTGGTTTTTCTTCGTCTGGTCTCCAACTCGCTCTTGAGTATCTAAAGACTTTAGCGACCACATCTTTAGTGGTTGTTCATAATGGTCGTATTCTCTTGGATTACGGCGATACCTCTGAGCTCAGTTATTTAGCTTCTGTTCGAAAAAGTGTTCTCTCCATGCTTTTTGGAATATTTATTGCCAGAGGCCAGATTCGCCTTAATAAAACTCTGGCTGAATTAAATCTGACCGATCACGGTGGATTACTTCCCCAGGAACTCGAAGCCACGATTGAGCATCTTTTGTCAGCCCGATCTGGAGTATATCACCCAGCTTCAAACAGCGGCGATCATTTAGCTTATGCCCCCCCTCGTGGCTCAAAAAAGCCTGGGACCTATTTTCTTTACAGCAATTGGGATTTCAATGCGCTCGGGACCATTTTTGAACAAGAAACTGGGCTCAATATTTATGAGGCTTTGGAACAGGAATTAGCCATTCCTTTGGAAATGGAAGATTTCAAGCGGGAAAGACAACGAAAATCAGGGGATCTAACCAAATCCATTCATCCTGCATATCATATGTGGATTTCAACCCGGGATATGGCACGCCTTGGCTATTTAATGCTCAAAGAAGGTAATTGGCGGGGAAAGCAAATCATTCCCCGAGATTGGGTCAAAAAATCGACCTCAGCCATAACTCGGGTTCAGGAAATGAATCCCGAATTTCTCCGCCAAGGGCCTTTCGGTTATGGGTATTTGTGGTGGGTCTTTGATGGTCCAGCAGCCAAGGGACCCTATCAGGGCGCTTATATGGCTATCGGCGCTTTAGGTCAATTCATAACGGTTATTCCAAAACTCAATCTAGTTATAGCTCACAAGGTCAATAATCAAAAAACCAAAGAAACGGTTTCTCGCGACCAATACCTAAAATTGGTCGATCTAATTGTCAAGGCTAAAAAATAATTCCTCCTCAATCACCAAATTAAAAATAAGCTCCCAGCCAAGTTCAATCTTTCATTGACACTCTCGCCAGATTAACTACAATTTTAAATGGTTTTACGTAACCAAAAGGAAAAGATTTTTTTGAAAAGAAATCGTTTAAATTTAAAAAAGACTAACCAAATAATTAGATGGGGCATTAACCTCAATCTTATTTTTTGGCCTCTCTGGATATTAATCATCCTGATAACAGATGGCTTTGTTTTAAATTTTGGACTTTTTGAAATTAAGGCTCGCCATATCACTAATCCCTTAATCTTTTTCGCCCTTAGCTTAGCCGTAAAAATCTGGATTAATGGTACTTGGCTAAAAACTTTTCTAAAAAAAGAAGACCTGCCTTTGAAACAAGAAGTTAGTCGAAATCCCTGGCCAATAACTACTTTTATTCTCTTGGCTTACTTAGGTTTATCTTTATTTTTTACTTATCCGCTAATTCTTAATTTCACTAAGGCTGTGCCCGGTGATGGTGGTGATAATCCAATGTTCCTGTGGAACCTTTGGTGGGTAAAATATGCTCTGGTAGATCTCAAAACCAATCCTTTTTTCACCAATTATATTTTTTATCCAATAGGCATTGGCTTAGCCACTCATACCCTTGTTTTTCTTAATGGTTTAATTTCAATCCCACTTCAGCTCCTTTTTGGCTTGACAATAGCCAACAATATCGTCCTTCTTCTTTGTTTTGTTCTTTCAGCTTATGGAGCCTATCTCCTAATAAATTATTTGGTCAAAGATAATCTTTCAGCTTTTCTTGGCGGAATAATCTTTGCTTTTTGCCCTTATAAATTTGCCCATCTTTTAGGTCATTACAACCTCATGACCACTCAGTGGATACCTTTTTACATTCTTTATCTACTTAAAATGAAAAATGAGAAAGAAAATAAATATAAACATGCGCTACTTGCCGCTCTTTTTTTATTGTTTACTGCCCTAAGTGATTTTTACTATTTAGTTTTTTTAATAATTTTTACCTTAATTTTCCTTACTTACTTTTTCTTTTATGACCGAAAAGCCATAATAAAAACTGATTTTATTAAAGCCCTTGTTACGCTGATAATAGTTTTCGCCATAACTTTCTCGCCAATGGCTTGGCTATTAATGGCTGATATTAGGGAAGGTTCTTTACCCTTAAATCCTGGAGGGGCAAGAGAGTACGTGGCTGACCTCATTGGTTTCTTCATTCCCTCGGTTCTTCATCCCTTTTTTGGAAGTTTAGTTCGACCGATAACTAGAAAATTTGTTGGGAATGCCTGTGAGTGGACCGTTTTTATCGGTTATACCGTTATTCTTTTAGTTTTAATTACTCTAATTAAATTTCGAAGAAACCCTGAGCCTAAGTTTTGGCTGAGCAATGCTTTCATCTTTTTCCTTCTTTCCTTCGGTCTATATCCTCATGTGATGGGTAAAGAAATTAAATTTCCGTTTCCTTTTTTTATTATTAATTTCCTTCCCTTGGTAAATAACGTTAGAGCGCCTAGCCGTTTATCAATTATGCTCATGTTAAGTTTAGCAGTATTAGCTTCTTTTGCCTTACGCTTCATTTTCGAAAAAATAAAGAAGTCATGGCTAAGGAAGGCTTTCTTTATTTTTTTTATAATGGTTATTTCCTTTGAATATCTGGCGATTCCTTTTCCTCTTTTCAAGACCAAATATCCCCAGGTTTATGAAAAAGTGAAACAAGAAAAAGAGGCAGGAGTTATTCTCGAAATTCCTTTAACTTGGCAAGATGGCTTCAGGATGGTGGGAGGAACCGAAGGCCAAGCAAAATATATTTATTATCAAATTCTTCATCAGAGGCCAATTTTTGGTGGTTATGTTGCCCGAATTCCTGACTCAAAAATTGAATATTTTCGACGATCCCCGATAATTAAAACAATTATAAAACTTGAAGAAATGGCCCCTTATCCAGAGATTATTGATTTTCAAAAGGAAAAAAATTTAGTCCGAAATTTTATAGACCATTATAAGGTAAAATATCTTATAATCCATAAGCCTTATCTTAATGGCCATGTCCATCAATATTTGTCTGAAATAATACCAGGAGAGATCTTTCATCTGGATAAAAATCAAATCGGCTACAAAGTTAACCATGAATCTGATCCCTCCCCCATTAATTTAGAAGACCTTAATTTAAAATTTATTAATTTAAATGATTTCAAAACGGTTATTGAGGAAGGCACATCTTGTTATGCCAAAAATATTCTTCGCTTTAGAAAAAGTGACCTTCTCCATGTCAGCGGATTGAGCTCCTCTCAAATCTCAAAAGTAGATCTAAGTTTCGATGGGAACGATTTATATGAAATAGTTTTTAAAAGGGCCAATGAGGAAATCAGAAAATTTTGGGTTGGCCCGAAAAATCTCCCTGAAAGGCAAATGGCCCGATACATTCTAGAAATAAATCCACCTCTTGAGGCAATTGATTTAATAAACATTCGGGGAGTTTATGGAGATAAATACTATTTTCTCGGCCATATCTTGATTAATTAGCTTGCTCAAGTTAACTTCGACCAAGATAAATCGGTTCGAAGAAAATGAGCAGAAAGGAGTGAGTTAATGAAAAATTATTTGGTTATTGTTTTGGCCATCATGGCAAATATCTTTTGGGGGATAAGCTGTAAGCCAAAGGCTAAAGAACAACCGCTTATTTCCCGCCATATTCTTTTTGGTAATCCTGATAAAGCTTCGCTTCAAGTAAGCCCAGGAGGAAAATATTTAAGCTTTCTTTCGCCGGTTAATAATGTCCTCAATGTTTGGGTAGCTGCGATTGGGGCTCCGGAAAAGGCCGAGCCAATAACTAAAGATACCCACAGGGGAATCAGGACTTATTTCTGGGCCTATAC
>JAOAFQ010000022.1 GCA_026416195.1 Candidatus Aminicenantota bacterium
GTTTAGAACAGGATAAGTCATCCAAGGAAGCCTACCAGACCACACCATAATCATCACCGTAGTTGCTGGAGCCGCCCCAGAAGGTGCGGTTTTTATGGTCAAAAGAGATGCAACTCCAAACGTATCGGAAATGATCAGGAAGATCTATGAGGTTAACCCGATAGATTGCACTCAGTTCCCTAGAGCTATGAAGGTCATTTTTTTCTCATCGACTGTGCCTTGATGGATCAGATCACCAGCCACCCCCTTCTGGCCCTTCTCGCCTCAAAGCCTTTGACGCCGCACATTGTTTATTACAAACGTTCGCGAGCCACCCATGCTTTAGCTGAATTCTTGTTCTCTCTTAAGCCAGAAGCAGAGGTTTGGCCGATCTTATGTGCTATGATGGATTTCGTAAACTTATTGTATAACTTTGACAACGCTTTATATGGCTCGAGCCTTTCTTTATACTTTCTCATAATAATTGGATGGCAAATTGGGCAGTGGATGATAATCAACCAGCTTAGCAAATGCCAAATTCCTATCCTTTAGGAGAACTTCTTCCCACCTATCAATTCAAGGAAATCTAAATTCAAACAATCGTTACAAATATAACTTTCTGTCCAATTAAGACATTATATCCAGGTTAGAGGTAGTACTTGGAAGCAATGTGAATTAGATTGGAAGCTCAGATAAAAACGCATTACGACCTTTTTTCAAAACTCTTTTATCAACCTATATGCGAGGTAATAGCCTCAGAGAATTTTCAAATTGACAATCTTAATAATTAATAATATAAAAATATCTCCTGCTTTTGCTTTTTTTGAGTCTGGCAGTAGGATTTAGGGATACAACATTATGTTATCCCCGCCTAAACCAAGAAAATTTAATACTCGCCTGAAACTGCCTACCTTCATTTTTATAGCATCTTTTATGTTTCAGTTTGCCGTTCTATATACCGCTTCCCTTAGCACCCAAGAAAAAAGACGTGAAAAAGAACCTTTAAGCGAATCGTCCAAACAATGGTTAGAAGAAGTCGTCCCTTATATAATAACTAAGGCCGAAAAAGAGGTCTTTTTAAGCTTGCCTAACGAGGTGGAAAGAGGACGATTCATTAACCTTTTTTGGAAAAAGCGGGACCCGAATCCTGCTACTCCCCAGAATGAATATAAAGACGAGTATTATCGTCGGATTGTCCTGGCCAACAAATACTTTAGCTATTCTAGTGTCCCGGGCTGGAGAACAGATCGAGGCCGGATTTTTATTTTATTGGGCCCCCCTCAAGAAATAGAGAGGAATTTCAATGTCACAGAATCTACTGGAATAAATTATGCCGCTCGGGAAATTTGGCAGTATTGGGGTTTGCCCAATCCTAACCTTCCTTACAACTTTCAATTAACCTTTGTCGACAAGACCGGTGCCGGTTATTATGAACTCATAAGAGATTATCTCTCGGAAAAAGCTTTGACTAGCTTGAACGATATGACATTACAGTTTGATGCAATGAACAATCTCATAGAAACAGAGAAGAATCCCTTTGAGAACTTAGATAAAATAAAACCCACTGTAGAAACTGTTGCTAATTATAACTTAATCCCTTTTGAAATTACAACTTATCTATTTTATAG
>JAOAFQ010000038.1 GCA_026416195.1 Candidatus Aminicenantota bacterium
ACCTTACCCACCGGAACCATTATTGCTTCAACCTGAGTTTCTCTATCCAAAGAAACAACCACTTCCAAAGTAAGATCAATCATTTCAGGATGAGTAATTTCTAACTTATATTTACCAGGAATGAGACTAGCAAAACGGAAAACCCCATTTTCGGTAGTTACATATTCTCTTCCACCAGGCAAAAGAGGGCCAGAAATTCTTACTTTAGCCTTAGCTAAAGTTATCCCGTCTGAACTTCGAACAATCCCAGAAATTGATCCTCTTGTCCCAGCCGCCTGGGAAAAAGCCAAAGTCGAAAATAACAAGATAAAAGTAAGCATAATAAGGAACTTTTGTTTTTTCATCTTCCTCCCCCACTTATTCTTTTTTGATGATTTCAGCTAAAAAATTTAGTTTTTTGTTACCTTATTAAAGAACTTATTAGTTAAATCACTCCTTCGCTTATACCTGAATCCATGTGTCTTGTCAAGAAAGAAATGATAAAATGGGAAAAATAAAACAAATAAATGGCGAGGCCAATGAAAAAAACAGGAGCAGAAATGAGAGGAACAAAACTAAACAGGAAAGTAAATGATAAAAAAAAGAAGACTGAACCTAATTTATCAAAACAATTTATCCAGAAAGATGATTCTGCTAGATAAATTAAAAGAGGAGAAGGAATAATGTGGCCGCCTCCAGTGGTCAAAGATAAATTATTCAAATCTCTTTCAGTCAAAGCCTTTTTTGGCCCCATTCTGTTAGTCTTTATAGCCCTAAATGGAATAGCCCAGAATAAAAATATTCTTTTAAACAACCAGCTTCTACTGGATAAAATCAAGGGAGGTTGGGCTGGCCAGCTTATTGGTTGCGCCCTTGGCGGCCCCTATGAACATAAATTTCAATCTACTCTAATCCCTGAAAATATTGCCTTTTCTTGGTCTCCAGACAAGCTCTTGCTTCTTTTCAAAAATAATCCTGAACTTTTTGACGATCTTTTTCTAGATATGCTTTTCGTTGAAACTCTCGAAAAAAAAGGGTTGAATGCATCGGCCAAAGATTTAGGAAAAGCTTTAAGTCGAGCCCCTTTTCTTCTCCATCATGGCCTCCAAATGGCTAAACATAACTTTTTAATTGGACTCAAACCCCCTCGAACAGGTCATTGGCTAAATAATCCTCACGCTGATGATAACGATTTCCAAAAAGTTGCTGACTTTATTGGTTTGATCTCGCCAGGTATTCTCCCTTCTGTAATTAAGTTAGGCAATCGTCTTGGTCATCTTATTGCTTCTGGTGATGGTTATTATGGTGGAATCTATATAGCTTCTCTTTATTCTTTGGCTTTTCTCTATGAAAATCCTGAAAGGATGGTGGAAGAAGCTCTAAAAATTTTTCCAGCTAAAGCTAATTTTACTCGAGTAATTCAGGATGTGGTCGACAACTATCATCGTTTCCCCAATAACTGGCAGCAAAATTGGCAATTGATCCAAAAAAAATGGGGCGAAGATATTGGCTGCCCCGAAGGTGTTTTTAAACCTTCTAATTTTGAAGCAAAAATAAATGCGGCTTGGATTACAATCGGGCTTCTCTATGGCCGGGGTGATTTTGGACGAACCTTAGAAATTACCCTACGTTGCGGTGACGATACCGATAGCAACGCAGCCTCTGCTGGCGGCCTTGTCGGAACAATTCTTGGTTTTTCCAAAATCCCGTCCCCTTGGAAAAAAGGCATGAAGGAAGTTGAATTTTTAAAACCAAAGGGAATGGATATTTCTATAAGTGAAGCCACCGATCTTTCCTTTAAACTTGCGCTAGAAACGATAAAAAAGAATAAAGGTAAAATTGAAAATGATAAAATCTTTATTCCTAGGCCACGCTTTTCTTCTGTTCCTTATGAAGCTAATTTTACCAATCATTCACCCAGCGAAAGACGAAAGCTTGATCTTCGTCTAACAGAAATTAACAGCGAAACTACCATCGAATTTGAAGGTAGTGGATTCGTCATTAATGGAAGGATAATTAAAAAAGGACCCGAAGATCATACTTATCGGGTGGCCATAGTGATTGATGGCCGTCTAGCCAGGGTGGCTGTCCTCCCAGCTCATCCTTTACTTCGCAATCCAACTCCTTTCTTTCACTTTAATCTCAAACCAGGAAACCACCGGCTCTTCCTCCAGATCAGTGAACCTTCTCCTAAAGCCGATATTCAGCTCGACGAACTGATCATCTATAAGAAAAGCTTGTTTAAATAAAAATAAATTAGAACCATGAACGTGAAAATTTTCAAAGCTTCCCTCCTCCTCATGGGAGCAAGCGGCATCGTGGCTCAAATAGTTCTTTTAAGAGAACTCCTTATTCTCTTTTTAGGTAATGAACTCACCATTGGCCTTATTTTTGCCAACTGGCTTCTTCTTGAAGCTTTCGGCTCAACTTTTGTCGGTCGATTGGCCGAAAGGTTAAAAAGAAGATTGGAAATCTATGTTTTCCTTCAAATCTTCTTTTCCCTATTCCTTCCCTGTTCCATCTTTCTCACACGGGTCTTAAAAAATATCCTTTTTGCTACTCCTGGTGAAGGGATGGGCTTTATCCCCATCTTTAGTTATTCCTTTATTATCCTCTTCCCGATTTCAGTGACCCATGGCGCCCTTTTTACATTTGGCTGTAAGCTTTATTCTCAGCTTGAAAGGAGACCAGCCACCTCCATTGGCCAAGTCTATGTTTATGAAACAATTGGTTCCATCGTTGGAGGATTATTAATGACCTTTTTCCTTATTGAGTACCTTCATTCTTTTGATATTGCCTTCCTGATTTCTCTCCTGAACACTTTTATTTCTGTTTTTCTTATTTGGCCAAAAGGACCGTCCACTTTTCCAATTCGATATATTTTTGGGGGTTTTTGCTTATTGGGGACTTTTGTTTTTTTTAGTCTTCTTTTCTCATCCTTATCAGATAAAATTCATCAATCCTCAATCAAACTCCAATGGAAAGGCTTAAACCCGGTTCATTATGAAAATTCCATCTATGGAAATATCACTGTAATCCAAAGAGATGAACAATTTACCTTTTTCGTCGATGGTGTTCCTTCTGTCACCACTCCGGTACCCGATATTGCTTCCATTGAAGACTTGGTTCATTTCTCCATGCTTTTCCACGGTAATCCTGAATCAGTGCTGATTTTGAGTGGCGGCGCGGGCGGAATGATTAGGGAAATTTTGAAATATCCTGTGGTTCGAATTGATTATGTTGAACTCGATCCCTTGCTTCTGAAATTAATCATTAAATTCCCAACACCAATAACTCAGACGGAATTAGCCGACCCAAGAGTTAAAATTCATTATATGGATGGCCGTTTCTTTATCAAAAAGGTTAAGAATCGTTTTGACCTTATTTTTATTGGGCTTCAAGCTCCTAAAGAGCTACAGACAAACAGGCTTTTTTCGGCCGAATTTTTTTCGATGGCCCAAAGAAAATTGAAACCTGGAGGCCTTCTCGTCCTAACTCTTCCAGGGTCGTTAACTTACATTAGTCCAGAATTGAAAGAGTTAAATGGTTGTCTTCTGAAAACTCTAAAGAGTGTTTTCAAGTATGTCCGGATTATTCCAGGCGACGTGAATCTTTACCTTGCTTCTGACTCAGAACAAGTCGAAAAAGTAACCTCTTTTGACCTTACGAAAAGGTTTGAGCAAAGCGGAATTAAGACAAGTATTTTCACTCCAAGCTATATTGAATATCGACTTCATAACTGGTGGCTTGAGTGGTTTTTAAAATCATTAGGGAAGGAAGAGTTTCAAGTCAACTCTGATTTCAAACCTCTTGGGGTTTATTACTATCTCTCTTACTGGAATTCTCTTTTCTCTCCTTATCTTTCAAAATTGTTTAAAGGGCTTGAAAGATTGAATCTTAAATTCACCTTCGGCCTCCTAGCCGCCCTGACAGCCCTTTTGGCCATTCTATCCCTAAAAAAAATTAGGATTTCGACTTACTTCTTACCCTATGCCATTTTCACCTCCGGCTTTACGGATATGCTCCTCGATCTGGCCCTTGTTTTTTCTTTTCAAACTTTTTTTGGTTATCTTTATCACCAAATTGGTCTTCTCATTACTATTTTCATGCTAGGCATTGCCACAGGAAGTTATCTTATCATCCGGCGTCTTGACCGAATTCAAAGAGGCTACAGACTTTTCCTTATTACTGAAATAGCGCTGATTTTGTTTGCTTTTCTTCTTCCTTTTTTACTGACCATCCCATCGGCTCATCTCGAAAAGCAAGCTGTGGATGATCTTCTCTATATGAGCTTTCTCATAATGTCTTTTCTCTGTGGGGCGTTAGTTGGGTTTCAATTTCCGCTGGCCACTAAACTTTTTCTAATAAACCAAGAAAGAGAAAATAAGGTCAGCTCCACCGCCGGTTTACTTTATGGAGCTGATCTTTTTGGTGGATTTCTCGGAGGGCTTTTTGGAGGGGTTCTTTTCCTGCCTATCCTTGGATTGAATGAGTCTTGTTTCTTAATGGCGCTCGTTAAAATAACCAGTTTCTTCCTCATTCTCCTGTTAACAAGAATTAAAAAATAAGATATAATTTAATCAAAAGCCTTTTAACATGCCCATTTACTGGTCAAGACGTAAATTTCTTCAACTTCTCATTTCTATATTTGGAGGCTCAAAGTTCATAAAAATTTCCTCTGCTCAAAATAATAGACAATCAAGAGGAGCAACTGGTGAGGCCATGTTTTATCGAAGTTTAGAAGGCGGTCTCGTTCAATGCCAACTTTGCCCACGACAGTGTATGATCGCTGAAGGAAAACGGGGATTTTGCCGTAACCGAGAAAATCAAAAGGGGAAGCTCTACTCTAAGGTTTATGGCAAACCCTGTGCGGTAGATATCGGCCCCATCGAAAAGGCCCCTCTTTACCACTTTATTCCCGGTCATTCGAGACTCTGTCTTACCTGCGCCAGCTGTAACTTGAGGTGTAAATATTGTCATAACTGGCATCTGTCCCAAAAAAGTATTGAAGAATTAGATTATTATTCCTATTCTCCAGCCGACATCGTTGAATTGGCCGAAAGTCAAAAACTTCAGTCTATCTCTTTTACTTACACGGAACCAACAGTTTATTATGAGTATCTTTATGACATTTGTGTCCTCGCCAAAAAACGAGGATTAAAAACTTCGATCGTCTCCAATGGATACATCCGTCAAGAACCGCTTCTCCATCTTCTTCCGGTTCTTGATGCGGTAAAAATCGACTTGAAAGGGTTCAGTGAAAAATTTTACGAAGAAGTCTGCTCAGCTTCCTTGAAGCCGGTTCTGGAATCTCTTATTACTGTCAAAAAAAATAATACTTGGCTGGAAATCGTTAATCTAGTAGTCCCAACCTTAAACGATGAGCCTAAAATGATTGACGAAATGTGTCGATGGATAAAGGAAAACCTAGGACCAGAAACACCACTGCATTTTACTCGCTTCTTTCCCAATTACAGATTGACCCATCTTTCGGCAACTCCAATTTCGACTTTGGAAATGGCTTGGGAAATAGCTATGAAAAATGGTCTTAAATTTGTCTACATTGGTAATGTCCCAGGACACATCCGCAACTCCACATTTTGTTCCTCTTGTAATCGAAGAGTTATCCATCGGAGCCATTTTGATGTTCTTGAAATAAAAATAGCTAAAGGAAAATGTGAATTTTGTAATTCTCCCCTTCCAGGAATTTGGGCTTGAAAATGGATCGCCGGTCATTTCTCCTGAGAACGACCGGTTGCCTATTATCACTTAGTTTGGGTATCAAACCCAAAAAAATTTATTCCTTCAATGAGAATTCCATAAAAAAGGCCTGGTTTTTCAAAAAGGATGAAAACGAATTCGTTCGCTGCCAACTTTGCTTTCGAGGATGCTCAATAGCCCATAAAAAGAGAGGGTTCTGTCGGGTAAGGGAAAACCGAAAGGGTGAACTTTATAGTCTTGTCTATGGAAAACCGGCTGGACTTCAGATTGATCCGATCGAACTTGAACCAATGTATCATCTTGTCCCTGGACATAGGAACCTATGTGTTTATACCGCTTCTTGCAATTTTCGCTGCAAACATTGCCATAACTGGCCCATCACTCACTTTCCCCCTGAACAAATTCGGTCGTACGACCTTACTCCAGAGAAAATCGTTGAAGAAACTATAAGACAGAATTGTCAATCCATCTCTTTCAGCATCAATGAACCAACAATTTTTTATGAAATGATGATTGAAGTGGCTCAACTCGCAAAAAAAAGGGGACTATTGACTCTTTGTCATACCAATGGGGGAATAAGAAAAGCTCCTTTGCTCGAATTGCTGCCATTTCTTGATGCTGTTACCGTCGATCTTAAGGCCTTCACTTCCAAGTTCTATGAGGAAATTTCTCAAGCAAAAATAGAACCTGTTTTGGAAACGTTGCTAACAATTCGAGAGGCTAATAAACATCTTGAAATTGTTAACCTTATCATCCCGACCTTAAATGACCACCTTGAAGACATAAAGAAAATGTGCCGATGGATAGCTGAAAATCTTGGAAAAGACACCCCCCTTCACTTTACTCGTTTTTCTCCTGCTCATAAAATTACTCATCTACCCCCCACTCCTATTAAAACCCTTGAGGAGGCCAGAACAGTGGCTATGGCTGAAGGACTTCGATTCGTTTACATTGGCAATGTGGTCGGACATCCTGGCAATAGCACTTATTGCCCAAATTGTGGCCATAAAGTGATTGAAAGGTCCCATTTTGTCGTTAAAAAAAATTTAATTAAAGAAGGAAAATGTCCTTTTTGCGGTGAGAAAATTCCCGGCATATGGATAGCTAGTTAACTGATTGCTATTTAAAATTTTGTTAGTCAGAATAAGATAAGGAGATAAGATTATCAAGAGGTATGATCAACCTATGAAAGTTGGCCAAGATCACCCGCCTAACTTTTTTCGTTTAGCCATTGATTGAGAGGTTAGACTGATTTGTAAAAACAAATTTAAAGTAAACTGAAAAGTTAAGACTTTCATTAATAGGGAGGCAGAAAGTGGCCTTCATTCGCGATAAAAATTTGTTTTCATTTTCTCCAGGACGGCGTCTTTTCTTGGAAAGGGTCACGGCCATGGTTTTGGCCACAAATGTAGCTGCAAAATCAGTTCGATTTGACTCGACTATTTTTAAAGAAAAACACCTTACCTCACCAGAAACTAATTCAAGTCTGACCTCCTTCATCGGTATCCAGATGAGCCCCCATACGATGCTCGATGAAGGTATTGACTATTGTTTGGACCTGATTAAGAAGGAAGCGGCAGTGAACGTCGTCATGCCTTACAGCCACGCTTTTCATGGACCTTTAGGAAAACCCTTAAACCAATTAGCTCATGATCATGGAAAACCACCCCGTGATCTCCGCGGCCGTCTCCCTTCAGTTTGGGTCAAACATCACCCTGAATTTTTTAAAGATACTAGACTCCGAATCATCCCAACTAATCCCAACCTTGAGTTTGCGGACCGGGATCTATTTAAAGAATTGATTAAACCTTGCCGTCAAAGAGGCATGAAACTTTACGCCCGAATCTTAGAAAGTCTGGGCAGTTCCATTGAGAATTTCGATCTAGTTAAAACAATCGATTGCTATGGCCAACCTGGAAGATATGCCTGTTGGTCCCATCCAGAATATATCGCCTTTTGGCGAGCTGTGGTTCAAGATATGTTCAGTCACTATGAACTTGACGGTTTGCAGTGGGGTGCCGAAAGAATGGGGCCCCTAATGAACGTTATTCTTCCTTGGAATGACTTGCCGCCGACCTGTTTTTGCCCGCATTGTATCACTCGCGGTAAAGCCGCAGGCATTGACCCAGAAAGGGCTAGAGAAGGCTATCGTCGCCTCTATGAATTTGTCCGCGACCTGAGGGCTGACCGCAATTTACCAGCTGAAGGTGTTTTTACGGTGTTCCTGCGTCACCTCATCCGTTGGCCGGAAATTCTGGCCTGGGAATATCAATATCGTCTGTCCAGAGAAGCCATGCATCAAGCAATTTATGAAGCGGTCAAACAAGTTAAGCCTTCAGCTGAAGTTGGCTGGCATATTGATCATCAGCCCTCAAGCTGGGATCTGGTTTATCGGGCCGAGATGAGCTATGAAGAAATGGCTCCTTATTCTGATTTTATTAAACTCATTCTCTATCATGCCGTCCTTGGGCCTCGAATCCGGCACTGGTATCTCGAACGATTCAAGAGCACTATTCTCAAAGAGCTGAGCTTAGAACAATCCCTCGGTCTCTACTATGCCATCATGGGATATGATCCGCAAAAAGAGCCAACCCTTGAGAATCTCGAAAAACAAGGTTTTTCTCCGGATTATGTTTATCGGGAAACGAAACGTAGCCTTGCTTCAGCCAAGGGAAAGATCAAGATATATGCGGGCATAGGGTTC
>JAOAFQ010000202.1 GCA_026416195.1 Candidatus Aminicenantota bacterium
ATATAAAGATGATAGGGTAAGGCCATGAATTGATCTTTAAGGGAGCTCGGTAGGTGGGGCATATAAAAAACTGCTCCCGTAAACATAATCGGCGCTGTTTCGCCAGCAGCCCTGGCCAAACCAAGAACTGCCCCAGTGAGCATGCCAGGAATGGCATAGGGAAGAACATTAGTTCTTATTGCTTGCCATTTCGTTGCCCCCAGGGCTAAAGCTCCTTCACGGTAAGAAATGGGTACTGTTTTCAGAGCCTCTTCACTTGCCGTAATCGTCCAAGGGAGGGTAAGAAGTCCTAAGGTCAACCCAGCTGATAGAATTGATGTCCCAAAAGTCATAATATTAACAAAGAGAATTACGCCAAAAAGACCATAGACGATCGAGGGGACGCCAGCTAAATTTCTTATGGTCAAACGAATTAGTCGAGTTAGTCGACTCTGTCGAGCATATTCATTAAGATAAATGGCAGCAAACATACCTAATGGAATGGCCACAATAGCTGTAATTATGGTGACGAAAAAAGTGCCAATAATAGCTGGAAAAATTCCTCCTTCGGTCATTCCTCGACGAGGAGGTTGAGTTAAAAATTCGAAGCTTAGAACCCCGCCGCCTTTTTCGGCTAAATCATAAATAAAAACAAGTAAAATCATCAAAACAAAATAGGTACAGACCCTAAGAACAAAAAAACCAACCGCCTGAATCAAAGCCTTTTTCTTCATTAATTTTGTTGGCCTTTTCTTTTCTCTTCCTTTTTCTTGAATCTCCTTGTCCATCTTCCCTTCCCGCTTAATTACTATTGTTCTCTTTGCTGATATTTATTCAAAAGAATATCGGCTATTAAATTAACGACAAAAGTGATAATAAACAAAACCAAACCGACGGCGAAAAGAGCATAATAATGGGTTGTGTAGTAGGGAACTTCACCCAATTCTATGGCAATATTAGCGGTAAGAGTGCGAATTGAATCTAAAAACCCATGGGGAAAGCTTCGGGCATTGCCGGTGGCCATTAGAACAGTCATGGTTTCCCCAATTGCCCGACCCATACCTAACATGATAGAGGCGATAATTCCCGAAAGGGCCGCCGGCAACTTAACTCGAATAAGAGTCTGCCAGCGAGACGCCCCTAAGGCCAAAGAGGCCTCGGCATAAGCCAGGGGAACTGCATTTAAGGAATCCTCAGATATACTAATAATAGTTGGCAAAGCCATAATAGCTAAAAGAAGGCTTCCATTAAGAGCAGTTAGGCCACTGGGAATATTGAAGATTCGGGCAATAATCGGTCCAAAAAGAACTATTCCTAAGAAACCTACAACCACCGAGGGAATTCCGGCTAAAATTTCAACGATAGGTTTAACTATTTCTCTGACCCGCCAATGAGCTACATCCGATAAATAAGCCGCCACTCCTAGGCCGATGGGCACAGCGATTAATAGAGCGCCCAAGGTCACCATCAGGGTGCTAACAATCATCGATAAAATTCCATATTGAGCCCTCTCAGGTGAGGTAGGATCCCAGGTCCGACTAGTAAAAAACTCCTTTAGAGAAATTTCTTTAAAAGCCGGAAGAGTATTGGTCAAAAGAAGACTAAAAATCCCTACAAGAATAATTACAGCTAGAAAAGCATGAAGGAAAAAGAAGAGGCGGATAAGCTCTTCTTTTAATCGACTGAACTTCCTTCTTTTTTTCGGCCGACTAAAGTTTATCATTTCTTAAATCACCTACGGCAGGAGGGATTTTTCCCTCCTGCCGTCAAGTTTCTCTAAACAAATTGATCAAGAATGATCAAATTATTTTAGCTTTTTTTAGTTTTTTATTTAAGGTTTTTCTCGTTCTGTTCTCGATGCTGTCGGCCGATGGTAAAAAATCCTTCTCTTTCGACGATTTTCTGGCCTTCTTCGCTAATAATGAAAGAAATGAAGTCGGCAATAGCTGGACTTGGCTTGCCATTAGTGGCCAAATAGAGGGGACGAGCGATGGGATATCGACCATCATCAATCGCCGCTTTATCTAGCGGCGAGTAAGCTGGTGATTTTTCATCTTTAGAAATATTAAGGACTTTTAAACCTTTCCTTATCTTACCATCCTTATCAAAAACATAACCAACGCCCACGTAGCCAATTCCGCCCTGATCCTGAATCACTGCCTCGACAATTTGAGCATTTCCAATCATCTCCCGCATCTCAGTCGAATAGTTTTTATTGCCCAGAACAAGTTCCTGCATGAAAACATAAGTTCCGGAAGTGGATTGTCGGCCATACAAGACGATAGGTAAATTAGGGCCACCGACATCTTTCCAGTTTCTAATTTCCCCTCGATAAATAGCCCCAACCTGAGCAATTGTAAGTTTGTCGATAGGATTCTTTTCATTGACAATTAGGCTAAGGCCATCAATGGCCACCACAAAAAAACGAGGTCTAACCCCTCGTTCCCAAGCCAAATCGATTTCCCGCTGTCGCCATTCCCTTGAAGTGCTAGCTAGATCACAAGTCCCATTAATCAAAGCAGTAATTCCAGTTCCAGAGCCACCACCCATAACTGCAATCGATGAGCCTGGTTTGCGGTTCATATATTCCTCGGCTAAAATCTGCATCATGTTAACCATCGTATCTGAGCCTCGAACTTGAATCATCTTTGTCTTCTGAGCAAAACTTGGCATAAAAATCAGAAATAATAAAACCCCCAAAAGGGGAATCCATCCCATTTTTAGGCCAAAATTGCCCCTCATTTTTTCCTCCTTTAGAAAGCTATTTAGACGTTTAATTTTCTTAAAAGCTTTTTCTTCCATTAATTGAAAGCCTCTCACTCTTTTATTTATTTTTCTCATTATCTTTAGCCCTCCTTATCTTCTTCATCGCAGCAACTTAGAAGGACAAGAAAAAGGTGAATTGGAAAATCAGGTCGTTCTTTTTAGTTTCATCTTCGTACTGATAAAGCCAGATATTTGGCTGGAATCTGATCGATGTACCGAAAGGAGCCCAATCAACGCCCGCGATAAT
>JAOAFQ010000220.1 GCA_026416195.1 Candidatus Aminicenantota bacterium
AACTATGTCCGGAAAATAAATAAATCGATAAAAAAACGAAAAAAAAGAAGGGGAGAATAGCTTCTTGAGAGAAAAATTGTTTTTTTTCTATAGCCCTTTTAATAAGAATAATAATTCCTAAGCAGATTAAGATTAAAAAGATGGCCAAAAATAATTGGCCAGATGGCAGAAATAGACGAGAAATCATTTTGGCTGTCTGATCAACTTTAATTAGATTCAAATATTTATCGCCGGCAGTTAAAAATTTTATTAAATGAAATTTATAATAAATTTCTTGCATGATCATCGGGAAAAAGCCAAGAAAAAAGTAGAGTCCAATTACTCCATATCTTTTAAAAATAAACTTTGATTTTACGGTCAAAATAAAAAGGCTGGTCAAAATAAAATAAATGGTTATTGGATGAGTCCAAAAAGAAAGACCCATCAAAAAGCCAAGAAAATGAGCCAAATGATATTTATTTTCAAAAGCTATAAGATAAGCCAAGACAATCAGACTCGTTCCGAGGAATAGCCAAAAAGGAGCGACTAGGGTATTATCAAAACTTACCTCTTTTAAAACGCCGATTGGAAGACAATAGAAAATCGAAACAATAATAGCGAATGAAAAAGAAAAAAGCTTTTTTAGAAGAAAAAAATTGACCACAACAAAGGAGTAATAAAAGCTGAGGGTAACAAGTTGAAAAAGAAGGGGAGAATAACCGAAGATTCTGAAAAAGATGGCCATAACGTGGCTGGGTAGGCTGCCAATATAAAGTTGGCCATAAAAACAGATGGGTGGAGTTTTGCCTTCCGAAATATGCTTAGCCATTAAAGCAGGGATGGCATCATCGGAGGAAAAAAGTCCCTGATAATAAAGTAACCAAGGAAGACGGGAAATTATCAACAGAAGGGCCAGGAAACTAAGAGCCAAGATTGTTTGGCTATTTGGTTTGGCTGCCTGGAAAATATTTGGTTTCCTTTTTAAACAGACCAAGAATTTATGAGTTCCAATAATTATTAAAAGCAAAAGAAAAACATGGCGATTGAAGTTTATTTCTCTTAGGGGAGGAAGATTATCTTTAAACCAAAAAAACAGAAAAGATAAGTAAATGATAATTGAAAATTGATTATAAAATTTTTTCCAACTCAAGGTAAGCCTTCATTCCCTCTGATTACTAATTAGTCAGCCCCTATTAGCTTTGAGGATAAGCTTGATGTTTCCATGACATGGAGTTGGCGAGACAGTGGCCAAGCGCCCCGGGTAAAATCAGGAAAATCAATGGGCTTACTCTTGTTGGCGACGGATTTTTCACTTAAAGGAGTGACCACACTCCAAGTAACAGCATCATATACGTCCATATCGAGCGGCTGTCCTTGGCGAAGAGCCTGAACCAATCGATAATCTTCAATAAAATCCATGCCTCCGTGGCCTGCTCCTCTTGCTCTTTCTTCTAATTGCTGCCAAATAGGATGATCATATTCTTTATAATTGTCTAAGCTTTCCCAGCGGTGGGAAGGACTGCGACCTTCAAGGTAGACTCTTTCTGGCCAGCGCTCAAAAATTCCTTTTGTTCCTTGAACGCGGTGGATGCGGCTGTAAGGACGAGGGGAAGAGGTGTCATGGATTAAGGTAATCACTTTACCCTTGGCGGTATAAATCAAAGAAACGTTAATGTCGCCTAAAGCGTAGCGGCGCCTAGCTTCAGGACTTTTGGGCCCAAATTTCTCGGCTGCATAAAGATTTAAGCCCATTGACTTAGAGCTCATGGAGACCAGATAGACAAAGCGATCTCCTCGATTAATATCCAGGCACTGACTGACTGGTCCAAGACCATGAGTTGGATAGAGATTGCCATTGCGACTGGCGTGATGGTCAGTTCGCCATAAAGCCTCGCCTTCGCCGCTAAAAAGGACATCACGAAGATCGTGAAGATAACCGGCTTCAGCATAAAAGATTTCGCCCAATAAACCCTTTTTGACCATATTCAGGCACATCATTTCTGGTCGGTCATAACAACAATTTTCCATCATGATGCAATGGCGTTTGTATTTTTCTGCTGTTTCCACCAACTTCCAGCAATCTTCAATTGTATAAGCGGCTGGAACCTCGGTGGCAGCATGTTTACCCGCTTTCATCGCCGCAACACAAACCGGAACATGCCATTCCCAGGGAGTGGCGGTAAAAACAAGGTCAACATCTGGTTGATCGCAGAGGCGAAGAAAATCATAGGGGCCTTTAGAATAGCCCTTGGGCCGTGGGAAGCCAGCTTCCTCCACCCATTTTTGGATTCGTGCTACCTTTTCTTCAATGATGTCACAAACTGCTGTTATAATAACGCCTTCCATTTTAAGAAAATTACGGACATGAGCTGAGCCCATCCCTCCAACCCCAACCATGCCGATTCTTACTGGATCAATCGGCGGCACGCGAAATTCCATCAGCGGAGCCCCAGCTGTCGAAAATTGAGAAATTCCCCTTTGGAGCATATCTATTTCAGTCTTTTTTAGCCGGTTTTTCTCCTTCTTTTCAAAGGCCTCCAAAGGTTTGTTTTCCGAAAAATTTAAAATCGGACTAAAGCCAGCTGCCAAGCCAGCCTTAAGAAAGTCCCTCCTCCGCCAACTTATTTTTTCTCTGAACATTTCTTGCCTCTATGAATTTTTTTCTTTTTTTGTTACCACAAAAGGTTATTTAAAGCAAACTAAAGAAAGAGCTGCCTCATTTTTCAAATTTTATTTATTTTATTGCATTTAAAGGGGAGGAAAGGACGGGTCAAATATTGTTCGCAATTTCACCATCGTAATCTCTCCATTTTTTCCCTTCTTTTGATCACCACTGGTTACCCCATAAGCCATCATGATGGCAATCGGAATTGCTTAACCATCACAACGTATCTCTCATAAATCGCCTTAATCCAAATGAAAAGCTATTTCTCCTTAAAGTGTTTTATTTGAAAATTCTTTGTCCTTTTGCCCAGAGATTGAGTCAGTGGAAAAACTTAAAAAGCCGAAAGGTAAATCTCCTCCCAGCGCTTTGACTAATAGTTTCCTTTTCCGCATTAAATCTTTATTAATAAATACTTTCTGAAATAAACTGACCAGCGCTAGCTCAGATTGCTTCTCCTCCATTCCTTTGATTCATGGGAAGCTAATTTTTTTCTCTTAAGATTTTCATCTTATAAGGAAGACTTAAACTAATTGGCCAACTAGCTGAAATTTAAAGATAGTCGGGTTAAAATAGAAATATGAGAAAGGATGAAGGTGATTCCAAATCAAAAAGATAAAGCTAAGAAAAAAAGACGGATAAGGCTCTGGCGTTGGCCAGCTTTTATTTTCATTATTTTTTGTCTTTTACTTTTATTTCTCTTAATAGGTACTCTTCTAATTATTCCCACTAATAAAGCCTCTCAATGGTTTCTTCGTCAATTAAATCAGAAACTTCAAGCAGATTTCTCTATTGTCATTGAGGCTAATTCATTAAAGTTCGATATTTGGCGAGGTTATTTTCAGGCTCAAGATTTAATTATTAGGCGAATTGAAAGCAGAGATAAACAACATAAAAAACTGGAGAAAAGACCAACTGGAATCTCATCGGAGCCCTTCCTTTATCTTAAAAAGATATCAATTAATTTAGGGCTACTGGGATTATTTAGGAAAAAGCTTCATTTTGAAGAAGTTTTGATTGATTCGCCTTCCCTGAAACTAGAAGCGCTTAATTCAAGAGAAAAAGAGAATAACTCTTTTGTGTCTTATCCAGTAAAATCCCCGGAAAAGGAAAGGCCAAAAAAAGCCTGGCGTTTACAAATTAATTATTTTCAGCTTAATGGGGGCCGGATTGACTTTTCGCTAGAACAATGGATTACTCAGTTTATTTTTCAAAATGTAAACATAGAAATAAATTTTGATGAGACTAAAAAGGAGCATCGTGGCCTGTTTTCCTTAGAGAAAGGCGAAGTATTTTCAAAAAATCAGCTAGCCCTTCTTTTAATTTCTACTCAGGTTGATTTTCGATTTAACAAAAGAGAGATATTTTTTGATCGAGTCTTTTTAAATGGGAAAGGTCTTTCCATAAAGGGAAATGGTCGGTTAGTTTTTGAGCCAAATATCATCGTTGATCAAATTAAGTTTAAGGGCGAAGTAAATCTTGAAGAAATTCCCTTTTTCAATGGTTCGCCTAGTAATTACTTGATCATCAATTCTTTTTTAAACCAGCAAATACAAGCTGAGATAGATAGCGAGATTAAAAACAAAAATAGATTAAGAATAGAGAAGATAAAAAGGGGAAGTCTAGAAGAAAATTGGTCCAGAAAAAAAATTACTTCCAAAGGAAGAATTGATTTTTCTCTAAATCTCATTAGTGAAGAAGGAGGACTTAAGGGCGAATTTCAGTTTACTGGCCAGGAGATAATTTTTAGGGTCTCGGAAGAGAAAACTCGAGGGAAAGTTGTAGCCAGCGGACTGTCATCAAAAGAGAGAAAAATTAAATTAGCCGAAATAAAGAAAGCAAAAGAAAGGTTAGCTTTAGAACAACAAGAATTACTCTTAGAAAAAGAGCTGCCGATTTTATTAACCTTACCTTTTTTGCAGGGTGAAGCCAAAGGGGCCATAAAAAAAGAAAAAATTTACCTTGAGTGTTTCCGCCTCGATTTACCTGGTGTTCAATTATCTTCGTTTGGCTTTTACGATAAACAAAAGTATTTTGAAGCCAATATAGAATTGGATTTTAAAGATATTGGCCAAACCTTCCGCGACCTGGGGCTAAAAGATTTCATTAGCAACCAAGTAGATTTATTTAAAGAAACGATCGATATGCAAAGAAAGGAGATAATTTCTGGAGAACTAAAAATAAGAGGCTTTTTTTCAGGATATTGGCCGGCAGTTCAAGGTGAGCTCGAATTTTTAGGAATAAATCTGGCAGGACCTTTTTGGGAAAAGGGTGAGCTTAATTTAAAAGCTTCAATTAGGGACAAAAAAATTAATTTTTCCCAGTTTGATTTTCTTTCACCCCATTGGGAATTTAACCTTGGTGGTTTCCTCTCTTTTACCTCAATCGAAGATAATTTCAGGCAAGGAAGCGACCTTCGGGCCAAATTAAAAATAAAAGATATTGCTAAATTATCTAAGTTCTTTTTTCCAAATAATTTAGCCCTGGAGGGGGCTATAGCCTTGGAAACCAGGCTAAGCGGAAATTTGAAAAAGCCAAGAATTAATTTCAAAATTGAAGCAAAGGATCTCATAATTGATTCCGATAGTTTAGGTGCTTTTGAAATTATTGGGAAAATTAACCCACCGCTTATAGCTTTTGCTGATTTCAGATTGAAGAAGTCTCAGGAGGCTTTACCCATCCAGGGAAATTTTTTCTATGATCTAGAAAAGAAAGATTTATTGATTAAAATTGACTGCCCGTATCAGAATCTGGCTGATTTTTCTTGGCTGCAAAAAATCTGGCCAATTCAGGGCTGGCTGAGCTTTTCTCTTGAAGCCAGGGGGATAAAAAACCAGATTAATTTAAGTTACAAATTGAACGGAAATAATTTACAGGCTAAATATTTTTCTTTCAATAATTTAGAAAGCGAGGGGAAAGCTTTTTTTAAAATTAGAAAATGGCAGCTTGATCCAGTTTCTATCTCAGCCGATTTAAGACCAACTGGCCTTACCATCTACTCCATCCCAATTGAAACTCCTGAACCGATTAAATTTGAGTTAAGAGAGGAAACTCTCTTTATTTCGGGCTTTAAATTGAAAGGGGAAAGTTTTGAATTCAATCTTGAGGGAAGTTTAGGTTTTGAAAAAGAGAAAGGAAAACTTCATCTGGAAGCGCAGTTACCCCTGGATTTTATCAATCGCTATTTAGAGCTAGAAATAAGAGAAAAAATTTCAGCCCGAGGCAAAATTGTAATTAATGGCGCAATTCGTGGCAGTTTTAGAAATTGGACTCCTGACATTAATTTAGAGTTAAAAGATGGTTATTTATCTTCAAGTTTATTAAGGGTGCCGATTGAAAAGATTAGTCTTTTGGCTCAATTGCGGGAAGAAGCTTTAAAGCTTGAAGAGTTGAATCTCCATTTCGGCCGTGGGTCAATATTTATTCAGGCTCAAATCCCTTTATTTTTTTCTAAGAGAAGGACAGATTTCTTTATGAAGAATAGTCGATTTACCAATAACAAGATGGAAAATATTGAAAGAAAGCTTGAAGAGGCTGAAATAAGCCTTGTTTTTTCTCAATTAAATCCTTTTGATTTTTTTGAGAAAGCGATGGCTAAGCTTCCAATTGAATATCAAAGAAAAATCAAGGAAGGAGAAATTGGTGGCGAGATAAGTGGAGTGATTAAATTTAATTTTCGACCGATACTATCAGCCTGGCTCTCTACTTTTAAAGCCGAAGGAAGAATCGATCCCCTAAAAATAAAATTCGATTCCCTTTTATTGAGCAATGAGAAACCGATTGTTTTTCGTGTAACTCCAGAAATTTTAATCTTAGAAGAATCAGCCATAAGGGCCGAAAATTTGGAGCTAGACTTCCGCGGAGTAGTTAAAAATCCTCTGAAATTTAAGTTATGGGAAAAAGAGAGGCTAACGAACAATTTTTCGCAAGGGCTTCAACATGAAAGACTAACTCAAGTCAAAATTAAGCATCAATCAGAAACTCAAACTCAAAATTCTCTCGAGACATTGATTGATTTTAATTTGAGAGCTTCGGCCAATCTCGAAATATTACGAATTTTTCTAGAAAATGTTGATCTGCGTGGATTGGTCGCCTTAAATTTCAATTTAAGCGGGTCGATTGATAAGGTAAAAACCAAGGTTTTTGGTGAGATTAGAGGAGTTTCCTTTAAGTCATTAGAGTTACCTTTTCGTTTAAGTGACACGACAGGTACTTTCTTTTTTGATGGCCGAAAACTCGATATTCAATCTTGCCGTGGACTAGCCAATGGGGCAGCCTGGGAAATCGCTGGTTTTCTTGAATTAGGCGACTCTTTATCTTTTCGACCTGGTTATAAGCCGACTCTCAATTCTGGTTTTATCCAAATTGAAGCTAAGGAAATTCCCTTTGAACTTGAAGGAGTTGGCGCTACTCAGGTTAGCCTTAAGCTTAATCTTGAACCAAGAAAGATAGCAGCCATCCAAGAAAAACGTTGGTTTCTTGTTGGTGAAATGAATTTCAAGAAAACTGTTTTATTGGCTGATATTGGACCCATCACTCGATTCGCCCGACCAAGGAAGCCGTTGCCCAAAAGAGCTGTGGGGCCATCTTTACCTTCATTCTTTGAAAATTTAAACTTAAATTTACGTTTGAATTTAGACGAGCCCATCCTCATCTCCAATCCTTTCCTTCGAACTGAGATTCATGGAGCTGTAACGCTGAACGGCCTAGCAACCCAACCTTCTCTTCTTGGCCGATTGGTGAATCGAGGGGAAGGCGAGCTTCTTTGGGGCGAGCGACGTTACCGCCTTGAAAAAATGCAAATTGATCTAACTGGTGTTTTTCCTCTTGAACCGCGTTTGGAAATAGTAGCTAAAACAGAACTTATCCATCGTTTTAATAAATTTGAAATTTCCCTTCATTTGACAGGACCAGTCTCTGATCTCAACTTCACTTTAAGTTCAACCCCGAAGCTTTCCCAAGAAGAGATAGCTCTTATTTTGTTTACAGGGCGAAGTCCTGATAAATTTAGAACCCAGGGTTTGGAAGCTTTAAGGGACCAATTGCTTTTAACCATGGCCATCCCAGCTGCTTCTCAACTTGGGAGTGCTATAAAACGTCTTTTTGGTTTAGAAGAAGTCCGTCTTGAACCACTCGGCATTGCCGATGAGACCGATCCAGGGGCTAGACTAACAATGGTAAAGCAAATTTCACCAGCGGCTCGGGTGACTGGTTCCATAGATATAACTAATTCGCAGCGCCAAACTTGGGTAATTGATTATCGACTTACTCAAGGAATAATGTTTCAAGGCCTTCGCTTTGATAATGGTAGCTTTGCTGTCTCT
>JAOAFQ010000006.1 GCA_026416195.1 Candidatus Aminicenantota bacterium
CGCGATATCTGGCTATAGGGCAAATTTATATCAGCAATATGGTCCACTATTTTTCTGTTTATTTCTTCAGGCACGCGCTGGTCAAAACATCGATTGCCAGCCTCCATATGAAACACAGGGATCTTTCTTCTCTTAGCCGAATAAGCAGCAAGACAGCTATTCGTGTCTCCAAGAACGAGCAAAGCATCGGGCTTTTCTCTTGCCAGTATCTCATCGCTTCTGGCTATCACCAATCCTACGGTTTCTGCTGGTGTTTTACCCGCTGCTTTAAGGTAATAATCTGGCTTTCGGAGCTCAAGATCCTCAAAAAATATATCGTTTAACTCATAATCGTAATTCTGGCCCGTATGAACTAAGATATGCTCCGTATATTTGTCCAGCTTGGCGATAACGCGAGAAAGTCTAATTATTTCTGGCCGCGTTCCTACCACCGTCACTACCTTTATCTTCTTCATCTTTCAACCTCAAAATAATAAGTATCTGGGCCTTCGGGATTAAAAATTTCATCTGCCCAGAACAAAACAATAAGGTCGACGTGGCCCACATTCTCAATAGAATGGGTATAACCTGGCGGAATATCAATTATCTTAAATTCTTTGCCGGAAATTCTATATTGAATTATCTCATCTTTAAGTATATGTCGAAATTTAAGCAAGGCTTCTCCCTCTATTACCATGAATTTTTCTACCTTGGAATCATGGTAATGATTGCCCCTGACTTCACCGGGTCTTGTTCTAGAAATAAACATCTGACCAAACGTTGATGATTTCAAAAGTTCGGCCAGTTCTCCGCGTTTATCTGATCTTAAAGTTAAAGAATAGGCAAATTCATTTTCAGGAAGATAGCTAACATAAGTCGCATATAATCTTTTGATAAAAGGGTCACTAAAATCCGGGAGAATAAGCGTTTTTCTACTTTCCTTAAATGATTTAATCAAGTCAACCAAACTAGATATCTTAATTTCAAATACAGGTTTCACCTCCCGGTAATAGCTGCCCGAACTCGGCTGATCGTTCAGCAGGTGGATAAATTCCTGTACAACATCATCCACATAAACTAACCTAAGAATTCTTTCTGGGTCTGTTATCTCGATATCCAATCCTCTGGCAATGTTATGACAAAAGGTTGCGACCGCAGAATTATAATTTGGTCTGCACCATTTACCAAAAACATTCGGTAATCTGTAAATCACGGCAACGGAATCGTTTCTTCTTGCCCAGTTTATCAATATTTCTTCTGCTTTTCTTTTGCTTGTTCCATAGGGATTCTCTAACTCAGCCTGGATTGACGAAGAAAATACTATCACCGGCTTTTTATTGGCTCGCTCAACTTCTTCGAGAAGCTTCAGGGTGAAGCCGGCATTGCCAGTTTCGTATTCACTTATGCTTTTAGGGCGATTGATTCCAGCCAGATGAAAAATAAAATCCGCCTTATTAATAGCCTCGAGCAGAAAACTATAGGGAAAATCAACATCGAACTCAAATATTTCTATATCGGCCTGTCTCTTCAAAGCCAGAACCAGGTTACTCCCGATAAACCCGCGGCTCCCGGTAACAAGTACTCTTTTCATGCTTTTTTCTGCTTTTTCCAGTCGTTAAGTTCGTTTTTAACATAATCAACCTTTAACAGCAATTCAATTAATTCATCTTCTTTAAGCCTATAGGTGTTATGTGAATTATAATCATCGCTTTTCGCTACTTCTTTCTTTCCAACAGAAAAATAAAGCCCGTAGTTCAAATCTCTATCATCCATCGGCACCCTGAAATAATCTCCTAGGTCTTCAGCTTTGGCCATTTCCTCTCTTGTCAGCAGGGTCTCATATAGTTTTTCACCATGCCTGGTACCTATAATTTTTATGGGATTGTTGGCACCAAAGATCTTTTTTAGAGCAGAGGCAAGCGTTCCTATAGTGGCAGCTGGGGCTTTCCGCACGAATATATCACCGGGCTTGGCATGCTTAAAAGCGAACATGACCAGGTCGATAGCCTCGTCCAGGGTCATCATGAACCTTGTCATGTCAGGGTCAGTTATCGTCAATGGTCTTCCGGTTTTTATCTGAGTAATGAACAAGGGTATGACTGACCCCCTTGAAGCGATCACATTGCCGTATCTTGTACCGCATAAAACAATTTTTTTCGGATCGCATAATCTCGCCTTTGCTATCATTATTTTTTCCATCAGGGCCTTTGACATGCCCATGGCGTTAATGGGATAAACAGCTTTATCAGTACTTAAAACTACCACTTTTTTAACGCCTGCTGATATGGCCGCGGTTAACACATTATCTGCACCGATTGCATTGGTGTTTATAGCTTCCATCGGATAAAACTCGCAGGACGGGACCTGTTTTAATGCAGCCGCATGGAAAATGTAATCCACACCATTTACAGCATTCTGAATTGATGCAAGATTTCGAACGTCGCCTATAAAATACTTAATTCTCGGGTCATTATATTCATGCCTCATATCGTCCTGCTTCTTTTCATCGCGGCTGAATATTCTTATTTCACTTACTTCTGTTTTTAAGAACCTTTTTAAGGCAGCATTGCCAAAAGAACCTGTCCCGCCAGTAATTAATATGCGGTTATTTTCCCATTCCATATTTCGCATTTAAATTTATCCTCTCTTTCAGATATATCATTGTTCTAATTGTATGTATTATTAATAAATGCGTTCTTGAATAATCCCAATATCCATTAATATAAATTTTATGCCAACTGTTAATTCTTATTCATTCTTATAAGCATGCTCTTATCATTTCTAGGATTCTTTCTGTTTGTTTGAGATAATTTTTTTCTTTTAATATAAATTCTCTAGCTGCAACTCCCTTTGCACGAAGTTCATACTCTGGAAGACTTAATATTTTTTCCATAGTTAATTTAAACCCTTCTATAGATTCGTCGTCAAAAAAAAACAAATAACTGTAATATTCCTTGGGAATCCCAGGCAATCTTGTCGTTATAACAGGAGTTCCCGATGCCATATATTCAATTAATTTAGAAGGAAAAGAATATTTAGTATAAGCCATTTTTGAGGGACGCGGATTAACTAAAATAGTAGCTTCCTTTTGTAATTTTAGAATGCGCTCTTGACATAGTTGTCCATAATAGATTATCCTCTTATCTATCTCCGCTATTTTCTCAATATCCTTTCTTGCCTCGCCGTCTCCGCATATCCAGAGCCTGTAGGTTCGTTCTTCCGTCTTTAAAAATGCTTTTACAAGATTTAAAATCCCATAAGAATTATTTAATGTTCCCGCATATAAAATTGCTCTTTCTTCATTCTGATAGTTTAAATTGTTTTTAGACCCAATATTATCAATATCTGCTATCCCCTCCATTACTATCCATGGTTTATCTTTAATATATAACCTCTCTTTCATGTAATATGTAAGCAAAACAAAAGAATCAATAACGGTCATTAAATAGGTACTAATAAGCCTATCTAGAAATTTTAATATTTTGTAGACAAACCTTTTCTTCTCCCCAAGGTTCATAAATTCAGGCAAATCTGGAACTATTAAGCAAACATGAATTCGTTTATTAAGCTTCTTAGCTACCCAAGACGCAAATAAAAAAGGGGTATGAATCGAATAGACTAATAGAGTCTTTTTTTCTTCTTTCTGATCTGTCGCCCATTTCATTATCTTCAAAGCCAAAGCTAAAGCCCGCCAAATTTGCTTTATGACAAATATATTTAAAAAACCGACATTCCAGTCATCGCTTTCATCGATGTGACTCCATCGGTATGTTCTCAAATAAAAATCTTTATAATATTTAGGGAAAGAACTAATAAAAGGCGAATTCAAGATTTTTATGGGTTTCCCATTGTTTGAATCAAGCCCCTTAATTAAATTCCATTGTAGGTTGTTTGCCGCAAACTGAATTGGCCCCCGGCTTTTCGAAAAGATTTCCTTTTCTTTTTCTTTTGGAAATAGCCCACCTAAAAACAATATTTCCATATTGTTATTTCTTCTAAAATAATTTCTAAATCTAGCCCGAGCTTATAAAATTGTCTATCACATATCTGTATATTTCTAACTGTTTTTTTATTATGCGATTTCGGTCCTGCCTTTCAAGGCAAATTATCCTAGCATTTCTCGATAGCTCCTGTGCCAAAGCTTTATTTAACAAGAGTCGTTTTAATTGATGTGCACACATCACATAGTCGCCGGGTGAGAAAAAAAGAGCGGACTCTTCATCTTTAGCTAACGATGTCAACCCACCCGCATAAGAGGAGACAACCGGAACACCGAGATACATCGCTTCTCGAAGAGTATTAGATTCATTTTCAATAAAAGATGGCAATAACATTGCGTCACAATTTTGTAGTTCACCAACTATTTTATCTGCAGAAAGCGCCCCAAGCCAAACTACATTCTCATTTAGCGATAATCTTTCAACCTCGCTAATTAACCACCTTATATACCCATCCTCTCTTAAGCCCCCTCTTCTAAGTGCTCCTGCGATACGCAATTGAATATTAGGAAAATTTTTCTTAAGAATAGAAAGAGCACGTATGGCGACGTGAAGCCCTTTAAAAGGTGCTACATAGGCAGAAGAACAAAATATTTTGATTTCATTCTCCTTATTTTCTGGCTTCCACGGAGATGCCTTATAAAAAGGCTCACGTAAAATGCGACTGTTCTGAAAAATAGTACAGTTTGGATTTAAATGTATTATATGCGCTTTTATCCATTCTGTCTGCACTGTTATATACTTATGATTTTTTATAATTTCTCTCTCAAAATAACCCCATCTTTCAAAATCCTTCCGTTGCTTGTAGATTGTTCTACGAAGTAAAATCTCTTTAAGACCAATGCAACGCAGCTGCTCAAAGACATTCAAACCTCCAGAGTATACATTCGCTATTGCGGTCTTGAAGCCTTGCATTTCTAATAACGTTGGGTAGCAAATCAGCTTTCTAGCTGTTAGCAAACCCCAGTATGCCTCCACCCCCCAAACATGTAATAAGTCGGGTGAGAAATCATGAACTGCTTGGATAATCTCTTTGACATATCTCTCTTCTGGCAAGCCGTTAGCCCCTGGTTTGGCTTTTGAGGGCAAAATCCATTGTTGAATACCAGCAACGTCTCTTATTTCTATTTTATTTTCGCTACCCAACGTAATATTACCCAGCTTAACTTCCCCCGTCTGCTGAATAGAATATGCTGTCGCATCGATCCAGGTACCCGTCGAGCCGGTATCAGATTCACTGATAATTTTGTTACTTAACCATAAAATACGCATTTCTCTATTTTATAAAAATCATGCGGGTGAGCAAGGGCCGCCATCATTAAATGGTGAGGGTCTGCCTTTTTCTATGGCATCACATAGACTTAAGAATCGCTCTGCTGCAATGTCAGGAGACCATAAACTTTGTATTGTAGCACGGGCAGCCTCTCCGCTTCTTCTAATCTGCTCAGAATTTTGAATACAGAATAATAGGATCCGGCCTAAGTCTTCTGGTCTGCTCCCTTCAAAAACAAACCCATTTTCACCATCTTTAATTAGCCAAGGAACCGAACCTGCTGCTTTGCTACCTATTACACAACACCCCCGGCACATAGCTTCATTAACCACAGCTCCCCATCCTTCCTGTTGATCGCTACTTAACACAAAGATATCCGCTTGCTCCATTTCATGCCATACTTGTTGAGGGGGCATGGGAGCAACAAATTCGCAATTATCTTCCATCTTAATCTTTTTAACTAAGGCCTGCAGCTTATTTTTTTCTGGACCATCGCCTATCAATCGAAGCATAAACTTACAGTTCTTCTTTTTTGCCCACGCAGCCGCATAAATGAGCAAGTCCACGCGTTTCCAATCTAACATCCGTCCCGCCCATAGAACAACGGGGACCAATTGAAATCGACGCGAAATGATTTCTGGAACTTCAAGGAAATATCCCCACCGCCACATTCTGTTACGAAATAGATGTAACCATTTAAAGTCTTGAGCACAATATGGTCCTACCGATAATAAATGGTGGTTTGGTTTGTTATTAATGATGAATTTTTTATAAATACTAACTAAAATGCGGGGATCCAAAATGCGCCATCGCCCACGCTTAAAAATTCGCTCTGTATAACAAAAAGTAATTTTATTCTCACTAATTCGAGAGCTAATCTCATTCTCTGGCGCATAGCCCCAGACAACTATCTGTGCCGAATGCAATATATCAATTGCTCTATTTCTTTCCTGCTTTGAAAGCCACGCCCTAATTATCCAATCTTCAGAAAAACTATCATTCCAGCCTAAAGTTGACCTTTCCCTATCAACAGGTTCCCAGCATACTAGTGCATAATTTCGTCTGAGCCTCTTTGCAAAAGCACGCCCAAGTCCAACCTGGTGTATAGATGGAATATTAGTAAAGAATGCTAACCGCATATGCTTTATTTTTCACAGCAGCTGACTCAACTACATTTAACTGTCTTTTTTTAATCCAGGCAGTTCCATCATCAAAAAGCCAGATTAATATTAGGGCAATAGAACTGTGAAGAGTTGGATTCAGGACACCTCCTATGAAAAGTAAAATCCATGAAAGCGTCCCCCCAGCGCTACCATCTTCAATTGACAACCATTTATTATTCCTTTTAAATGACGGGTAAATAAAGCCAATCCATAAAAGAAGGCCAACCAGTCCCTGAGAACCCAGAATATCTCCCCAAGAACTATGCCCCCCAATATAAAAATTTGAATCAATACCCCAGCCTCCAAGGATCGGACTATTAATAAAAGTGTTAATCGTTCTAATTAACATTTCCGTCCGGCCTGTTTCGTCAGCTTGGATTAAACCGTAGATACGTATATTTTCAGTAATTTTTGACGCTTTATCTATGACAAATTTTGTAGGCTGAAAATCCGCACCTATCAAAAAGACGGTTGGCAAAGAAAAAATGATTATTGCAATAATTACTATCGCATAGACCCTTGCTGCCTTCTTCTTTGCTTTTACTGCCACCAATAACAACCAAACAAAAGCTGCGATGACTAATAATATCGAGGCCATCATGAAACTGGATAACAAGGTGGCAATAGAGACTGCTAATAACAAACCCCAACTAATCACCTTTCTTATACGGTCTTTGACGTTCCTATATATCCAGTTAGCAATTACAGGAAATGCTATGGCAACTGGAGTATACCAAGAATAATTTGCTACCCCTTTTGGATACAATAAAGAAGCATAGTAATCTTCTAACGGGTTGCCCATGGTCAGTCTTGCAACTTGAGGCGTATTTAACAAAATGGGAATTCCCATCCCCAGGCTAATTCCCAGGATTATCAGAGTTAACCAACGGATGCTTTCTACATAATTTTTGAACCCTTCCCTTATAACTAGCACTACCATTGAGATGATGACACAAACAAGTGCACTTATAATAAGATTTTGAAATAATGTAATTTCTGGATCAATTAAATACCTAACTATTCCATTTATCACATAAATAAACCCTAAGACCAAAGTTATCCTGTGTCGTGACCAACTAAGATACGCTCGCGGTTTAACTAAGAAAACAAATCCTAAAAGCAACATTAATAAAACCAGAGAAAGCCGAAGGCCTCTTCCCTTAAGAGCTATTTGAGGAGAAATAAATGAAGCAAAAAAAGCAGAAGCTAAAATTGATAAAAAGAACGAATACTTATTAGACTCAGTATTTAGGTACTTATGGTAATTCATTTTTATCTATTATTTATCTGAACATCTTAGTGACAGTTTTCCAGAAACTTATCGTAATTCTCTCTCAAAATGGCAATGTCTATATCATCATTACAGGGCATATTCACCGTGTCTTACAACACCTAATAATGTTCCACATATTAAAGTATAATGCAGGGCCAAAATATTGCATGCTCTATCAAATTCAGATAATATTGCTAGCTGCTTCTTCCTGATGTATTCAAGCTCGTTTCTATATAAGGTTCTTGGTTTAGAATTTATCATTTCAAATTAAAAAATCACTTGAATAACTATAACTTAGTCATTATTTCTTTATGATTATCTAACTTAATTTTCTTCCATTCTCGCGGGGAAATATAGATCCTTCTTTTTTTCCCACCACTTTTCCACTGCGTCAAACGCAACGGGAGCGGAAGGGCCGTTTTCGTTAAAGGCGCACCTGTAGCCGGCCCTGATTATAGTAGGTTCGCCCCTGTCCGGGAAGGTCAACTCGACCTCGCCCTCAAGCACCCAGACCTCGGCGTTGTTGTCAGCATGGCGCTGTATTAGGTACTCAGTGCCCCTTATGCCGAGCACAGCCGTCACCGTTATTAAA
>JAOAFQ010000026.1 GCA_026416195.1 Candidatus Aminicenantota bacterium
ATAAAGGATTTTTCCTTTTCTCTCTTTTTGCCCTCTATGCGATGCTGACAGCCCTTTTCTTAACTCAATCGGTCGGAAGCTGGCTTGGCTTAATTTTGACTGCCTTTATTTTTCTTGTGATTAGAGGCTCATGGAAGAGAAGAGCTATTGTCAGCGCAATAACTCTCATTTTACTTTTTGTTTCTGTCCATAGTTGGGGACAATTGAGGAAGGTTCAAGCCTTTAACGATTATTTTCATTTAAAAATGGCCAGTCGACTCTTTTTCTGGAATCTTGGTCTAACTCTGATTAAAGACCATCCTCTTTCAGGAATAGGGATGAATAGAGTCAGGCTCCGATCTGATGTTGGTTATGAATCGGCTCATCTTCATAATCATTTGCTTCATACCGCAGCGGAAATGGGTCTTCCTGCTCTTTTAGCTTATCTGGCCATGCTATTTATTGCTGGCTATATGAGTTACAAAATTTATCGGGAAGTTACTGATGGCTGGGTGAAAGCAGCGGCTTTAGGGCTGAGTGCTGGCCAAATGGCTCATTTCTTTTATGGTCTAACTGATTCTATCCCCTTTGGCGCTAAACCAGGAATTTTTTTCTGGATTTCCTTAGCCCTAATTAATGCTCTTTATAATTCAAGTCTTAAAACCGATAAAATCTGATGATGCCGTTACTTAGCCTTAGCTTCAGAGGAAGAAATTCCTTTAGTGGCCGATGATAAGGCTCTGTTCGAAGCTGTAAATAAGCATTTAATCTGGTAAAATGCCTGGAAAAAATCTAACTAAGAAAAACGGACGTTTTTCTTTGGTTCAATTGGCCAATCAAGAAAATTTAGCTTCTTTTTTAAATAATATTTCAACAAGGAAAGGAAAATCTTACTTGTTCATTAAAAGAGGCTTGGATATATTTGTTTCGGCCATTGGGCTAATTTTTTTGGCCGCAATTTTTCCCTTCATAGCTTTAGCCATTTATTTAGAATCGCCTGGCCCAATCTTTTATCGGCAAAAGCGAGTTGGCCAGAACGGCCAAGTATTTAAAATTATCAAGTTTAGGACAATGTGGCCGAATGCCGAAAATAATCAGGCTGTTTGGGCTAATCCTAACGATCACCGGATAACCAAAGTTGGGAAATTTTTGAGGCGAACCTTTTTAGATGAGCTGCCTCAATTGATTAATGTCCTCAAAGGCGAGATGAGCCTGGTTGGTCCAAGGCCAGAAAGGCCAGAATTTGTCGAAATATTAAGGCAGGCCTCGCCATATTATGATTTCCGCCATTTGGTTCGGCCTGGGATGGCTGGGCACTAGTTAATCAAGGTTATGTTGCTTCAGTCGAAGAATCGTTAAGAAAACTTGAATATGATCTCTATTACCTTAGGCACCAAAGCCTTTGGTTTGATGTTCAAATTTTATTAAGGACCTTATTTTCTGCTTTAACTCTGAAGTGCCGAGGCTAATTTTTTTCTGAAGGAAGCTCGAATATTTAGGCTTATATAAATTTATAATATAGATCGATAGCTTGGTTTATAAAAAAAATTATTATTTGGAGAGGTAAATAAGCGAGCTAATTTTTTAGTTGAAAAAAATCTTTAATTATGCCAAGTTGCTTGAAAGATGAGGCTATGAAATTACAAGAAAGACTTCTAGCCAAATATGCCTAAGCAGATAAAATAGAAGTCATGATGGGCAAGCCCTAATATAAAAATGATTTATTTAATAAAGCTATAATCATGGCTTTTGTTTCCATTGTAATGCCTTGTTTTAATGAGGAAAAATACATTAGTCAGGCCATCGAAAGTTTACTTGATGATTGGGTTATTGAAAATTGTGAATTAATTGTTGTTGATGGCGGAAGCGTTGATAAAACGAAGGAAATTGTTGAAGCTCTTAGCCAAAAAATTGGCGAAACCTCGACGGCTTCAAAAAGGACAACCCCTTTTTTAAGAATTTTGAATAATTCAGCCCGAATTCAGGCCAGTGGGATGAACAAAGGAATCGAGGAAGCCAAAGGCGAGATTATTGTTAGAGCTGATGCCCATTGCCTTTATCCTGAAGGTTATGTGCGGCGTTGTGTAGAACTTTTGGAAAAGCTCGAAAAAGAAGGAGTGGCTAATGTTGGTGGCTTTATCAAGCCTGTGGGAAATGGTTTAATTCAACAGGCCATTGCCTTAGCTTTGAAGAATCCTGTGGGGGTAGGTGATTCCAGATGGCATTTGGGGAGGAAAAGTGGCTATGTCGATACTGTTTATTTAGGCACCTTCCGCAAGAAGGAGCTTGAAGCGATTGGCCTTTATGATCCCAAGGCTCATCCTAATGAGGATGCTGAGCTTAATTTAAGATTGCTTAAAGCTGGGAAAAAGATTTATCTTGACGGTTCTTTAGGTGTTTTTTATTTTGTCCGAGAATCTTTGAGAAGTCTGGCCAAACAGTATTTCCATTACGGCCAAGGTCGAGCTTATACTACTTGGAAACATCGCCGCCTGACTAGCTGGCGTCAGCTTGCGCCTGTGGCTGTGATGATAGGTGTTGGAACTAGCTTGATAGCTGGCTTTTTTTGGCCTCCTTTATGGCTAATTCCCGCTGGATATCTTTTGGTCTTAATTGGAGGGGCTACTTCCTCTTTCTATTTTGAAGCCAAGCGAAGCGAAAGGGTCATTCCTAAATTGAAAACGAAAGGACGGCTCTTCATTTTAATCATAGCTTCTTTTGCTGTGATTCATTTTTGCTGGGCAGCCGGTTTCATCTCGAAAATTTTTAAATTATTTTGGGCTAATTTCCAAAGAAAATCCTTGCCCTTCCCGACCGCTCACGTCTAAATTAATGATCTTTGTTTATAAAAAAGAAGGAAGCGGTAAAGGCAAACGTCAATGGCGATGGTCAGTTCCGCTGGCCATTATAATTTCCGCTTTAACCATTTGGCTAAGCTTTCGGGGAATAAAACTTAATCAGCTCAAGCAAGCTTTAAGGGGGGTTAACTTTTTTTGGGTCTTAATAGCTATGGGCAATAGTCTATTTACTGTTTATGCTCTCGGATGGCGCTGGCGGCAGCTCCTCAACCAGCGAGCCTCGCTCTCTTATGGGACTTTATTTCGTCTTAATATTTTGGCCCAGTATGCTAACATTTTAGCCCCAGCGAGAATGGGTGAACTTTTACGGATGTACTTGACATCCAAAGAAGCAAAGGCCGAGTCGGGTTTTATCCTTGGAACGATCGCCGCAGAAAAGATTTTGGATGTGGTTGTTTTTGTCGCTGGATGGTTTTTTCTGACGAGTTATTTTGCCTGGCAAAGAGCCCTTTCTCTCCCTTTTTCTTTGATCATGGGTACGTTCGGGCTGATGGTTCTCCTGATTTTATTTGTCTTAAAACCGTCTTTTGTTTTGAGGACTATTGATAAGCTTTTGTTTTTCTTACCCGAAAAATGGAGAAAACCAATTATCGATTTTATAAAAAGCGGCCTTATAGCCTTCGCTTATTTTAAAAATCCGGCTCGAACAAGTTTGGTTCTTCTTTTGACTCTTTTTTTACTCTTTAGCCAAGCTTTGACCAATTATCTTGTTTTTTTGGCTTTCGATCTAAAGCTTTCTTTTGTGGCCGCAGTATTGATTATTCTGGCCATTCAGCTCGGAAGCGTGCCGCCTTCAGCTCCAGGCAAGATTGGTATTTTTGAATATGTTGTCATTCTAGCTTTGACTTTATTTTCTGTTCCTCGGGAGCAAGCCCTTAGCTATGCCCTCATCCTTCACCTTGTGGCCTATCTTCCCAAAATTATCTTAGGAGGACTTTATACCGCTCGCCTTCCCCTCGATTCCCTCATAAAAAAACGCTAAATATTCCATTGTCATGGGCAAAATTAAAGTGAAATCGAAGCTAATAAAAGGTCTGCGAGTATACCTTTTTTTCTCGGGCATCAGTTTTAACCTTTATATTCTTTGGATGATGGCTGGTTGGCCTCTTTATTTTGATCGTTGGCTTATTAAGATTGACCAGCCAGAGCCGGCTGACTTTATTGTTTGTCTGACAGCTGGTCTTGGGGCTAACAATTTGCCTACCGAAGATGGTTGGGGAAGGATCTATTCGGCGGTGCAGCTTTATTTTGATGGCTATGCACCCAAGATCTTGTTTACCGGAGGTGGGACCGCAAAAGTTAGCGAAGCAGAAATCTATGCAGAAGTAGCTCGCTGGTTTGGCTGTCCAAATGAAGCGATTGAGTATGAAATCGGCGCAGGAAGCACAGCCGAACATCCAAAAAGACTGCTTGAGCTTAAATCAGCCAGAATAACTAGAAAAACTCCCCTTATTGTTGTTACCTCGCCTCTTCATTCCAGGAGAACTGCTCTTTGCTTTAAAAAGCAGGGCTATCAATCCTTTAAGGTTATAGCCAATTATCGGGCTCAGAAGATTGCAGATCCCGAAAAAGTAAGAGAATTGAGAGTCTCTCAGTTTGCAACTTTTAGACCGAGCGGCAAAATTTACGATGATATCTTCATGAGATTGCGCTTCGGCTCAAATTATTTTTTTGCTGCCCTAAGAGAAATTTTTGCTCTATTGGGTTATAAGATTAAAGGATATATATAAGCAGGAACTAATTTAGTTTATTTTTTAACCTGGATTAAAGCAAATTGAAATGGGTAAGATAAATAAGCTTAAGGTTAGATGGAAATAGAAGTAAGAAGGAATAAAGTAGTTAGGGTCGGCAACAAGTTATTTTTGGTTTTGATAATATTTTTTCTTGGTGCTGTTTTTATCATTTTAAATTATGCTATCCCGCCCTTTCAGAATCCCGATGAGCCGATGCATTTTTATGCCATTATGGCTAGCCTTAAAGGGGAAGATAAAGCCTCCGAGATCGAGAAAGAAATTATTAATTTTATGGATAAACATAACTGGTGGCGCTTTTTAGGCTTGGGCCGACCAACAGTTCTTCCCTCCAGACTTAATGAAATATCTTTTTTAACTCAGAATTATCCTCTGCCAGATATTAGGGCACGCCTGAACAATCTTGTTTTTTATCATAAAATGGCATCAACTGGGCTTAAAGTGATTGGTGGTGAGAGCTTTTCTTTGAAGCGGGTCTATTTTATTTTGCGCTTTGTTTCCGCTTTTTTTGCCCTCCTTTCCCTTTTTCTGATTTATTTTGTCTGGAAAAAAATAAATCCTTTAGTCCTTAAAAAAATTAATTTTTTCATAGACTCTGATTTTTTCCTTAATATCATCCCTGTTTTATTAGTGGCCTTTATCCCTCAGTTTCTGATCATCTCGATTGCGGTAAGCCCTGATGCTTTTTGTCTTTTTCTGGGTTCAGTTTTTTTTGCTTCGGCCTTTCATTTGGCTTTAGGATTGAGGCCTTGGGTTAATTTAATCCTGATGGTCTTGATTTCGCTTATTGGCTTTTTTACGGACCGCTCCCTTTTCTTTTTGCTAGTTATGCTCTTGTTGTGTCTTCCTTTGGGTCTAAGACGAGCTGATTTTAAGAGAAGTATTGTTATGGCTATTGGCAGTATTTTTCTAATAATGGTCGTTATTTATGTTTCAGTTTTGATTTTTCCGCTTTTAATGGAAAATAGCTTTAATTTGTTACGGACTGCAACCCAAAGTGGGTTAGCGGCTGTTAAACAGTTGTTTTCCTTTGAACCATTCAGTCGACAATTTATCCTTCAACTTGTGGATAGCTTTTTGATTTGCTTTGGCTGGATGAGCTTTAAAGTGGGATCTTTGGCCTATTGGATCTGGAGATTGATTATTTTAATTGTTGCGGCCAGTCTTTTCCTTTTTGCGATTAAAAGGATTATCAAGTTAAAAAGCGATTTTAAAATCAATTTGGTGTTGCTAAAAATTGTTTTTATCTCCATAACTGGCTTGATGGTTCAAGTTATCGGGATTTTTGCTTATTATGGCCGGGTTGGTTCTCTTCCCCAAGGGCGTTATCTTTTCCCTGCCATCCTTCCTTTGGCTTTACTTTTAGTAATCGGCCTAGGTAATTTTTTCTCTCTTTTTTGGAAGCGAACTGCTATCGTTGGCTTCAGCTTGATTTTAATGGTTGAATTTTTCTTCTTGAATTATGTCCTCTTGGCCCAAATTATTCCGGTTTTTCATTTGATGATAAAAAGCCCCTATCCTGGATTTTGAACTCCGTTGGATTTAAACTCGTTATATATTGAAAATCTAGAAGATGCTTGCAAAGAAAATCGAAACATCAATTGGAATTGAGAGAAAAAGCCGTTTCGATTAAAATGCTGATCTATGGAGGAAATCAAACGATTCCCTTGGCGCGAACTTATAATCAATTTTATCTGGATCGTCGGCGCAGCCATCATTTTAGCTAGCTTAAGTTGGCATGAATTTAAGGTCAGAGAAACAGGCCTTAACTGGAAAAACATTTTAAAAAGCAAAGGCTTTCGTCGGCCAATTTATCTTGGCCTTTTTTTTATCCTGACTGGAGTGGCAGCAACGGTTAATTCACCTTGGCTCTCCGTTTTGGCAGGTTTACCTGCTGGCTTTTTTCTTATCCTTTTCCTTCAGACATACCTAAAACCTGTCTTTTGAATTATCCTTTGAAGGGCTGAGCGTAAGCTGATTCTAATCTTTCGTATCTTTTTGAGGCCGATAATTTTATTGGTTGGCCATTAGAAAGCGAGACTTAATCTTAATTTGAGGTTTCAACCATTTTTACCAAATTGATGACCAAGGAATTCTCTCCCTTAGATTATTGCTTGGTTCAATTTTGGGTAAGGTTGAGGTTAATTAGAATGTTAAGTAAAATTAAATCATGGACAAGGTTAGCCTGGCTATTCAAGAATTATTATCCTATAAAGAGCTTCTCCTCAACTTAATTTCGACCGAGCTAAAGCTTCGTTATCGAAACTCAGTTCTAGGTTTCCTTTGGCAGATAATTAACCCCCTCTTTTATCTTCTTCTCCTTTCCCTTGTTTTTTCCCACATAATTCGATTTAATATTAAGCATTATCCTATCTATTTGTTTGCTGGGTTGGCTTCGTGGCTGATGATCCAGCAAAGCAGTGTCGTAGCCACTGGCTCGATTGTTAATAATCAGGGGCTGATAAGAAAAATTTATGTCCCTAAGGTAATTTTCCCTGTGGCGGTCCTTACGGCCCAGTATATTGACCATGTCATTTTGGTTATTATTCTTTTATTCTTTACTCTTTTTTTTGGTTTGGCGACTAATAGTAGCTTGGTTCTTTTGCCCCTAATTGTTCTAGCCCATTACTTCTTTTCCCTTGGTTTGAGCTTTATTTTTGCGTCCGCCCAGGTTAAAGTGAGGGATGTTCAGCATATTGTGGCCATTGTTTTTCAGGCGCTTTTTTATGCCACGCCCATTATTTATTCCATTAATTTTTTACCCGAAAAATTCAGGTGGCTCATGTATTTAAATCCTTTTTATTATTTTGTTGAGTTGCTTCGCTATCCAGTCTATTATCTTTCTTTTCCACCAATAAAGATTTTTGGGCCGGTTGTTGGCCTAACAGTCGCGGCTTTTCTTCTGGGTCTTTTTATTTTTAAGCACCGAGAAAAATATTTTGTTTTCCATCTTTCATAACTATTTTCGATTTTGTTTGAGGTTGATATGTCTGGTGAAGATTGGGCTATCAAAGTTAACTCGCTGGGGATAAGATTTTTTCTCCCAGGGAAGGATGGAGCGGTAAAGAAGAGAGAAGAGTTCTGGGCCTTAAAAGAGATTAGCTTTGAGGTTAAAAAAGGAGAAGTTTTTGGGCTTATTGGCAGCAATGGCTCAGGAAAAAGTACCTTGCTTAAAATTATTGCTGGAATTTATCCGGCCACAGAAGGAAGAGCTGAGGTAAAAGGGAAATTAGCCCCACTAATTGAGCTTGGAGCTGCTTTTAATCCTGAGTTAACTGGAGCTGAAAATATTTATCTAGCAGGCTCCATTTATCGAGTGCCCAGGAAAGTGATTCGGGAGAAATTTGATCAAATCGTCGACTTTTCTGGATTGCGCAAATTTATTCATACGCCGGTAAAAAATTATTCTTCGGGAATGTTTCTTCGCCTGGCTTTTTCGATCATAATTTTCTTTGAACCTGATGTCGTCCTGATTGATGAAATCTTGGCAGTAGGCGACCGGGTTTTCCAAGAAAAAAGTATGGAAAAAATTCTTTCGTTTCGGGAAAGAGGAGCAGCGATGATGATTGTTTCCCATGATCTGAGTTTGATTAAACAGCTTTGTCATCGAGTGGCGGTTCTAAGCAGAGGGAGGAT
>JAOAFQ010000099.1 GCA_026416195.1 Candidatus Aminicenantota bacterium
CAGCCGCCTCTGTTCTGGTCGGAAATCCAGTCGCTGGTCCTGGTCTTTGGGCCAAAACAACGACGATGGGGGTCTCGGTCATCCCAGCCAAGGATAAGCCTTCAACCATCAGGGCAAAACCGCCGCCTGAAGTAACGGTCATTGATCTCACTCCAGCATAAGAAGCACCTATAATCATATTTATCGCGGCAATTTCATCTTCTGCCTGTTCAACGACTATTCCAAAATCTAAAGCCTGTTCAGCGACAAAATTAAATATGCCTGTCGAAGGCGTCATGGGATAAGCGGAAAAAAATTTAAGACCAGAGGCCAGAGCACTTAAACCAATAGCCTCATTCCCGGAGATTAATAACTTTGGTGGCTTTAACTCCGAAAGAATAAAAGAACAAGTCAAACACTGTCTTTCGGCCAAAGCGTAGCCGGCTCGAGCTGCCCTTAAGTTGGCCTCAACTAGTTCTTTCCCCTTTTTGGCAAAGGTTTTTTGAATAAATTCGACCATTATCTCCGGCTTCATCCGAAGCATACCAATCACGGCACCGATGGCTACCGAGTTAGCCATAACTTTATCTCCACCATGCTCAATAGCTAATTTAATCAGAGGAACATCTAAATATCTCTCTCGGTTGAACTTTTCCTTAATTAAAGAAGAATCATAGAGAACATGGCCATTTTCGCTCAGCTCTTTTTCATGATAGATAATACTTTCTTTATCTAAAGCTACTAAAATATCAATTTCTTGCCGCGAACAGGTAACCGGTTTATTAGCAATTCTTATTTGGTAAAAATTATGACCGCCTCTGATTCGGGATTCATAATCTTGATGACAAAAAACCCAATACCCAGACCGAGAAAAAATGTGGGCCAACATGTCTCCCACCGTCTGGATTCCTTGGCCAGCTTCACCCCCTATTTTTATTGAATAATCCATATTATTCTTTTATATGTAATTTTTTTTATTATCTCATATAAGTTTATTTTGTCAACATCTTGCCTTTTTCCTAATAATCTTTAAAAAATTCATTGATTGTTTTCCCTCTCTGTTATGGTCTAAAAGAAGAAGATTAAGGCTATGAAAATAATCAAAGAGTAGACTACCTAACCTTATATTTATCCACTCAATCAACCTAATCAAATTTAAGGCAATTCTTTTATTTTTTCGACCGCCCAATGTTCATTAACCCATAATCCAATAATCTTAGTTTCAGGATACCAGCTTTTCACAAGGTCCATCGCTCTCAAAGTATGGCTATTTTGATTTTCCTTATCAGTCGGGTTACCAGCACAGTCATAATGACCAACAATCGCAATTAAATTGGACTTATGTTTTTTGAGGGAAATTTCCAAGCATTTCTTAACAAATTCTTGAATCTCAAGCCAATTTTCTTCAGCTAGCAGTTTATTTGCTCCAGGTAGGGTAATCGTATCCACAAAATCAATTTCATAATTTATTTTTATAAATTCATGAACAGGTAACTGAACTCGCCCATCCATACAATTAATTGAGGTCGCGAATTTATTCACGGCTTACCTTCTCCCCTCATTTTTTTATTTTTATACTTTTATTATTTCATCTTTTTAATTTTTGTTGGTGACAAAATAAAGCCTTCTCTTTTTTCCTTATGTAAATTGAATAATATCAAAAGCTAATTAAATTTAGTTCAGGATTGGGCTATCTTTTTAAGGTTTTCTAATATCTTGTGGAGAGAGGCAACATCAAACCAATTCTGGCCTGTAATTTCATTCGTATAAGCCTGGTAAATTTGACTAATCGTTTCATAAAGATTAGGAGGCAACTTAGGCGGCTGGCTTTTGACCACTGACTTCCAATTTAATCGGTCCTTTTTCTTAGCTTCCTCCACTTCTTTAAACCACTCGGTTTGGCGATAATAAATTCGAGCAATCTCTTTGCTCACTGGCAATCCATCATAAGTAAAGCGGCACTCATCGAGGGTCCCAAGCGCATCAACTAAAATAAATTTTCTGTTCTCGTCAAAACCTAATTCAATCTTCCCATCTTCATTAAATAGACCAAGTTTTTTTGTTTCCTTAGTAATTAAATCATTGATAAAAGCGACAATTTCTTTCATTTCCCTAAGCTCTTGATCTGACAATTGGCAAATCGACTTTGCTTCTTCCCAGGTAATATATCTATCGGTAACTTCCAATTTAGTCGAAACATCATAAATGGGTTTCTCGAGGATTTGACCTGGCTCAGGCATTTTATCAAGGCCAAGATCTGTAAACTTAATTGACCCTTCCTTCAAGCGCTTAAAGACCGACGAGCCTTCGGGTAAGGAATTTCGATAGATGATTTCAAGGGGAATAAGAAAATTTTTTGTCTCTTTTTTATAAATGGAATAATCATAAGATTCCCCTTTAACTTCAGGCTTTATTACTCTTAAAAGCTTAATTTCAAGGGTGGCTGAAGGAGCTTTTAAATCCTTCAATCGTTTTGCTTGCCCGTCTTCAACTACGCCTAAATAATGGGTTTTGAGGCCCATGGCCTCAAGTTTTTCAAAAAAGTAAGCAGTGACAAGACAAATTGCCTGACCCTTTTTGGCAATATGATCAGGCATTTCACCCCAATCAAAGACAGAATATCGATCAGAAAAAATGAATCTCCCCACTCCTGGCTTTTCAGCCGTGGGACTTTCCCTAACCAAAAGATCTTTTACACTACCCATTTTTTCGCCCCATCTTTAATTTTTCACCCTTTTTAAAACATTAGGTGAATTCAAAATTATCTTTGGCCAAAAAAAAATCTTAGCCTCCTGAATATATGGGCGCAATAACCAGGCGATCGCCATCTTCAAGTTGCTCAGTAGGCGCAACCGCTCGGCCATTACGAGTCACAATATGAGGCCGAGAAGAATCGAGATTAAGAGTTAAAATAACTTTAGAGACAGTTGCTCCAGGCTCAAGATCAATTACTTTTTCGGAAAATCCAGCCTTATATATAAAAGGGCCAATTAATTTGACCGTGACTTTCATCTTCTAGCTCATCACTCGATGCCAATCTTATTATAAAAGAAAAAAGACTTGGCCTCAATAAAAAACAATTTTATTCAAGTTTAGTAAATTTCTGAACCTCAGTCGCTTCTTCGATTAAATCTAGTTCTTGAGCTGTTTTCAGCGTAGGAATTCCCCGCTTATCCCAGCCACGTTGCTCATAGTAATAGTCAAGGAGACGATCATATTTATCGAGTTCCAGAATTTTACCAGCAATCGGTCCTTCTTTATCTGCATTCGTTGGATCAAACCAAACCATAGGCGGATAATCCATTTGGCGATTCCAATTAGGAAATTCTCTTACCCAAAAGAATTTCATTAGACTGTAAATTCGATCAGCTACTTTCCAGAAATCTTCCACTGTCCAATTAAGACCAGTTATCTTGTTGAAATAAATAGCATAATTTTTAACATCCCAGCCTAATTCAATCCAGGGAAAGCGACAGGCTACAATAAATTCAAAAAGACCGCCCCTGATTCGCTGAAGCTCAATAACCTTAGCCGCTTTTTCTGGACCATATGAACCTCGCTCAGTTTGCTTAATTTCAAAAGTTATAACCCAGCTTTCTTTATGATGGGCGCCAATAGGACTGGTACCATAAGCTAGAGCCATTCCAGGAATGAACTTGCAATTATAAGCAGAGATTTCGAGTCCTTTCACTTGCATGGCATAAGCTTCAGAGCCATGGCCAATCTCCCTAGCCATCCGGAGCGATCCATTGGCTAACATATTCCCTAGCTTACCATCTCTTAAAGCGGCTAAACGAAGTAACTCCTTGGCTTTTTCAGCATCGCCAAACCGAAAATCACCCTCAATAGCCCCATGATCAATGGCATCAGCGTAGAAGGCTAAAGTACCGCCTGCGCTAATCGTATCAATCCCATAGTCGTCGCAAAGATAATTAAGGGAAGCTACTTGATCAAGCTCAAAAATTTCGAGATTGCTGCCAAGCATTCCAATATTCTCATAATCCAGTTCTGATTTGTGACCCTCATGATCGAGTATAGTTATGCCACAGCGCATGGTACAGTTAGGACAACCATAAGTAGCCACGCGAGCTGCATTCAATCTCTCTCCATCAATTTTCCAAGCCTCAGGATGAAAAGTCTTTCTCATATTTCTTACTGGGAGAGCCGCCACTTCATTACACCAAGCAAGCACGCCGGTAGTTCCTTGAATCGACCAGCCTGTTTCCCGATCAATCTGCTGAACTTTCCGTAAATCTTCCGTCCCTAATTTTTTCATTCCTTCAGGATCAGCCTGAGGAATTGGTTTTGACCCTTTAACGACAATCGCTTTTAGCTTCTTTGAACCCATAACTGCGCCAATACCAGGTCTTCCGCCGGCTCTTCCTTCCAGGCTTCTAATCATGGCATAGAGATTGAGGTTTTCACCACCCTGGCCAATGGTTAAAAGACCAGCTCCTTTTCCATATCTGGTATAAAGCCAATCCTGAGTTTCATAAGTACCCTTGCCCCAGATTTCGCTTGCAGGTAAGAATTCGACTTTATCATCCTCAATATAAAGGTAGGTGGGATTATCAGCTTTTCCCTCAATAATAATGACATCATAGCCAGCTTTTCTCATCTGATCGGTTACTCTTGTCCCCAAGTTGCCGTCACCATAACCACCAGTTAGCGGCGATTTAGCTGCGACGACTGTTTTTCCAGTATTAGGGGCGGGAATACCAGCAATGGGTCCAACTGCAATAATCAATTTATTCTCAGGGCCCAATGGGTCAATTCCAGGCTTCAATTCATCCCAAAGAATTTTTAGAGCGAAACCTCGGCCCCCTACCCATTTTAGAGCAAATTTTTCATCGAAACTTTCTTTTTTATATATGCGATGACTTAGATCAATTCTGAGGATGTTTCCTGTCCAGCCGTACATTGTACCTCCTTTTATTTCATTATAATGAAAGCCTTTGATAACATAACAATGATGATATGTCAATAAAAATAGCTGTCTAGCAGAACTAAGAGCTAACTAATTTTATAAAATCTTCTTTTTTTAAAACCCAAAAAGAGAATTGAAAGCTTATTAGGCGTAATTTTCTATTATCATCTAATTTTTAATAACAAAAAAATAATAAAATCGAGCTCTTTTCCAGGAAGGAAAACTCTAAAAAGAATGATGGTAGCTAAGAGAGGAAAGAATCGTCATTTTAAGGAAAGGCTTCAAGTTCAAGGAGGGCTTTTTCCGAGTCAACCAAATCGCCCTCAGCTACGTAGACTTTTTTGATCACTCCTTCAACTGAGGCTTTAATTTCATTTTCCATTTTCATCGCTTCAACAATAGCCAGAGTTTGATTTCGCTTCACCTTATCTCCTTCGCCCACCACCACTCGCACTACCTTTCCCGGCATAGGGGCTTTAATGGCAATTACTCCTGAAGTCGAAATTTCTTCTCTCCTTCTTTCTCCTGAAACAGCTTCGACTTCCTGAAATTCGAAGCGAATTCCTTCAATGGCCACAAATATTTTGTTTTTCTCTCTAACGACAGCCGCTAAAAAACTTTTCTCTTCAACCAAAATAGAAAGAACACCTGGGGAAATTTCTTTTATTTCAAGTTCTAAAGAACCATTTTGATCCCTGTAAAGGTATTTTCCCTCTCTCTGTTCAAGAGAAAAGGTCACCCTTTCTTGTCCATAAAGCAGGCTCAATTCCATTAATCACCACCTCCGATTCGCCAGGGACCAAGGCTCTGCCAAGGGGAAAATCTTGTTGGTTGGCTTACTCTTTCAGCTTTAAAGGCAGGCCTTTGATTAATTTCCATATAGGCAGCAGCGGCTTGAGCTAAGCGTCGCAGCTCAGTTTCTTTGATTATCTCAGTCCAAGGAGCGAAATATTGGGCAATAAAACTAGTCGTAGTTCGACCAGCTAAAAATTCAGGATGGCCGATAATCTCTCTTAGAAATGGAATAGTGGTAGCTATTCCAAGAATGACATAATCCTTTAAGGCGGCAGTCATCCGATAACAAGCCATGGCCCGATTCTCGGCCCAAACAATCAATTTGGCCAAAATAGGATCATAATAAATAGGTACATCCCAGCCAAGATAGACCCCACTATCAACTCTAATTCCAGGCCCTCTTGGCTCCTGAAGATAAAGAATTTTGCCTGAAGATGGCAAGAATCCTTTGGCTGGATCTTCAGCATAAATTCGGCATTCGATGGCATGCCCCTTTTGCTTAATCTCCTCTTGTTTGAAACTTAGTTTTTCTCCTGCTGCTATTTTTATTTGCTGATGGACAAGATCAATTCCAGTGGTCAACTCGGTTATGGGATGCTCAACCTGAAGCCGGGCGTTCACTTCCAAAAAATAAAAATTTTTATTTTTATCTAAAAGAAACTCGACAGTACCCGCGTTATTATAGCCAGCAACTTTCAAGACTTTCTTGGCTGTCTCCCCCATTTTTTGTCTCAACTCTGGGGTAAGAGCCAGGGAAGGTGTTTCTTCAACTATCTTTTGATGCCGCCTCTGAATTGAGCATTCCCGTTCAAAAAGATGAACAATGTTGCCATAATTATCGGCTAGAACTTGAAATTCGATATGGCGTGGCTCTTCAATATATTTTTCTAAATAAACCGATTCATCGCCAAAAGCGGCTAATGCCTCTCTCATTCCAGCTTCTAAAGCTGATTTTAAATCTTCCTCCCGGTAAATTACTCTCATTCCCTTACCGCCGCCACCTGCGGAGGCCTTAATCATCACAGGATAACCAAGCTTTCTAGCTTCGTTAGCATAATCATCATAGCTATGACCAACTTTTTTCATCCCTGGAATGATAGGAATACCAGCCGCTTCCATAGTACTTCGAGCCGTAATTTTATCCCCCACAAGCTGAAGGGCTTTTGAATTTGGTCCGATGAAAATAATTCCTTCTTCCTCACAACGCCTAGAAAACTCGGGATTTTCGGCCAAAAATCCATAACCTGGATGAATGGCTTCAGCTTTAGCCTTATGGGCAATCTCAATAATGCGCTCGATGTTTAAATAGCTTTCCCGCGGCGGCGCGGGACCAACTAAGTAAGCTTCATCGGCCCACTGGACATGAAGGCTTGTCCGATCGACTTCAGAATAAATAACTGCCGCCTTGATGCCTAGCTCTCGACAAGCTTTAATAACGCGAACCGCAATTTCACCTCGGTTAGCAATCAGAATTTTTTTAAACATAATTAATCCTTCGCTGAGTAAAATTCTACCTTTTTTCTCTCATTAATTTTATAAACTTTTATTAATATTTTTTAACTTTTCCCATATTAATTCAGCTTCTTGAACCCAACGGGGTTTTCTTTTTTCAAGAAAAGCTGACATTCCCTCTTGGCCTTCAGGACTTATTCTTAGTTCCGCAATAATTCTCGCTGTATATTCTTTAGCTTCCTCAATAGACATCTTCGATACTTTATGAATTAGGTCCTTGGCCCGGGCTATGGCCGTTGGACCTGAAGTAAGCAATAAATTGACGGCTTCGCTCACGGCTTCATCCAACTTGGCCGTGGGAACACATTGATGAACCAAACCAATTTCTTCTGCCTTTGAAGCGATAATTCTTTCGCCTGTAAGGAAATACTGGCGAGCCCGGCTTTCGCCAATTCTTCGGATAACGTAAGGAGAGATTACGGCCGGAACTAAACCAATTTTAACCTCGCTGAGACTGAAAATGGCTTCATCACAGGCGATAGCCAGGTCGCACGCAGCCTGAAAACCATTGCCGCCACCAATCGTTGCTCCATTAATTCTGGCTATAGTGGGCAAAGGCATCTGATCTAATTGATAAATAAGTTCAGCCAGTTGCCTGGACTCTCTAAGATTTTCTTCAAAAGAATAATTAATTATCTCTCGCATCCAATTGAGATCAGCCCCAGCACAAAAGGATTTACCTTTACCCGAAAGAATAAGGACTCTAATCTCAGATCGCTGCTTAATTTCCTCTAAAGCTTGACTTAATTCTCTGATCATAATGGCATTAAAAGCATTATGAACTTCAGGCCGATTAAGAAAAAGATAGGCTATGGGTGGGTCAATGTTTAAAAGAATAGTTTCATATTTCATCTTTTCTCCCTTTCTTATCTCCCTTTCTTAGCCAACCTTAAATTATCTCCAAAAATTTTTTCCCCTTGGTCAAAGTTGAAGCCTCTTATTTCTTTTCGATCTTTTGATAAACCGTCATCTTCATCTGAGCCGTATCGTTGAGATTGTTCGAATTAAAAATTTTTACATTCTAAAAATACCCATGCGATAATCAGGAATTGGCGCATTCAAACTCATGGAGATGCCCAGAGCTAAGGCTGCCCTAGTTTCGAGTGGATCAAGAATGCCATCATCCCAAAGTCGGGCAGTGCTATAG
>JAOAFQ010000100.1 GCA_026416195.1 Candidatus Aminicenantota bacterium
AAGCTGCAATTGGCGCTGAAAAGCCAACAAAAAATGAAACCCAACCACTCAAAAAACCGGCTAAAGGATGAAAAAGACGTGACAGGAAAACATATTCTCCCCCTGCCTGAGGAAATGAAGCCCCTAATTCTCCATAAGACATAGCTCCGCAAAGAGCAATTAGCCCACCAATAAACCAAAGAAGGAGCATAAGAAGAGGGGATTGTAAGTCTCTTAAGAGAAGACCCGAGGTGGTGAAAATTCCAGCTCCAATCATATTGGCAATAACTATATTGGTAAGTGAAAAAAGTCCCAATTTTCTTTCGAGTTCACCAGTCTCTAAAGACTTAGTCATTTTTTTCTCCTTAAATTGATGTTTTAAAATATGATAAAAGAAAGGTCAGGGTCAAGACCTTTTAGATTGGGCTAAATGTTGGCGAAAGAACCCTAGTTAATTTGACGAGGGGAAAAAGGGAATCAATTCTGTTAAGGCGAACCAAGAAAAAGCCTACTGAAAATTGACTTTAATAAAAAAAATCGCCTATGATTAAAAACTAAAGATTTTCAAGAAAAGGAGGTTAAAAAGTGCGAAGCAACCGAATGTGGCTGATTTTGATACCGATTTTATTTTTAATTAGCAGCCTTGCCACGTTCCTGCCGTCTCAGCAAGTTCATCGTGATGTCCCTTATGTTCCTTCACCCTATGAAGTTGTTGAGGAAATGCTAAGACTAGCTCAGCTCAAGCCAAGTGATATTCTTTATGATTTAGGCTGTGGTGATGGGCGAATCGTGGTCGAAGCCGCGAAAAGAGGAATAAAAAAAGCTGTGGGCATTGATATCGATCCTGAAAGAATTGCTGAGAGCTGGGAGAATGCTAAGCAAGCTAAAGTGACTAATCTGGTTGAATTTCGTCAAGGGGACTTGTTTACGGCTGATATTCATGATGCTTCGGTAGTAACTTTATATCTTTTAACCTATGTTAATCTTAAACTTCGTCCAAAATTGTTGAGTGAGCTAAAGCCGGGGACGAGGGTAGTTTCTCATAACTACGCTATGGATACATGGCGTCCTGATCAAACCACAACCGTTGTGGTCGATGATAGTGTTCATACCGTTTATTTTTGGATAATTCCAGCCAACATTACTGGAACTTGGAATTGGAATATGCCTATTGATGGAAAAAAGATTGATTGCCGTCTCGAAGTCGATCAGCATTTCCAATATTTTCAGGGCCGATTAATAATTGGTCGAGATACCGTCATAGTTGGAGAAACTAAACTTGAAGGAGCAAAGATTGATTTCTTAGCCCTCTTAAATAATCGAGATAAAAAAATGAATCTGAATTTTACGGGTTTAGCTGACGGTGATCGGATTACGGGCACAATAATTGTCAAGAGTAACAATACCGAAGAGAAAATTCCCTGGAGAGCTACACGAGATCCTAAAACTAAGAAGCCACTAGATACAGGTGAAGGGGCTTGGCGATAAATTTTAAAAATAAGGCCAAAAAAGCCCCCTTTTTTAATATATCCTTTAAAATTTTTTAAAAACTAATTTCCAATTTAGGAAGGGAAAAATGAATATAAGTCTGAATTCATCCGTACCTTTATGGAAAAAATGGCTAATTGCCGCCCGGCCGTGGGCCTTGCCGGCTTCTATCATCCCAGTTTGTTTGGGAACGCTTCTGGCCCTGATTCCCCCCCCCCCCCCTTTCCACTTCTGGAGATTTCTTTTAGCCTTGTTAGCCATGGTTTTTCTTCATTTTGCCGCCAATATGCGATCAGACGTGAGTGATTTTAAATTAGGTTTAGATAAAGAAGTTACCCCTGTCAGCGGAGCCATTGTTCGCGGGTGGCTCTCTTCGGACCAGGTTTTGAAAGCAGCTATTTTTCTATTTATCATGGGCTGTCTGATTGGCTTAATTCTGGTTACTCTAACCGGGCCAGCTCTTCTTATAATTGGGTTTATTGGAGTTTTGATTGGTGCTTCTTACCCTTATCTTAAAGCCAGGGCTCTTGGAGATTTAGCTGTTTTTCTGAATTTTGGGGTATTAGGTTCATTAGGGGCTTGGTTTGTGCAAACAGAAAAATTCTCTCTTTGGCCAGGCCTATGGGCCATACCCCAAGCTTTGCTTGTAGTGGCCATTCTACACGCTAACAATTGGCGAGATATAGTAACTGACAAGGAAAAGAAAGTTTTTACCGTGGCTTCGTTGTTGGGAGATCGGGGTTCGATGATTTATTATACTTTCCTCATTTTCCTTCCTTTTTTCCTTGTCATGTTTTATGTTTTTGGCCCAAGAAAAATTATGGCCATCTTCCCCCCCTTGCCTTATTCTTTTCTTCTGGTTTTTCTTTCTTTGCCGGCTGCTTTTCTTCTTTGGCAACGCGCTAAGAATCGCCATCATCCTCGTCGTCCGCTTGATTTCATCATCCTTGATGGTGCCACTTCCCAGTTCAACTGGCTTTTTGGTTTTCTTTCGCTAGTTGGATTAGGGCTAGATTTAATCTAAAGTCATTTTTCAGGCATGCTTTTTTTAATAACTTTTAGCCTGCTAGTCATTACGCTTTTTTTAGTGTTTTTTCATTACCAAAAGGTTGGTTCTTTTGATTTTTGGACCATGATGGCTTCATTACTGCTTTTTTTCTTAATATTGATTTTATTTAGGAATCACCAAGAGAGATCATCTCTTTGGAACAACCTGAAAAGGAAACCATTAAAAAAAGCAGGCTTAGGTTTTTTTACGGCTTTTTTCCTTTATGTCATTTTTTACTTGGGCTACGAAATTATCCTTAAGCTATGGCCGGAAGGTAATGAGCAAATTAGACAGATCTATAATTTTAAAGCTAATGTTTCTGAGTGGCGCTTATTCATCCTTTTGAGTTTTTTAATTGGACCAGGAGAAGAAATTGTTTGGAGGTGGTTCTTACAACAACGATGGGGGGAATTGATCGGGCAAAAGGCTTCTTTTTTAATAGTGACGGCTATTTATAGTTTGGTCCATCTTCCCACTGGAAATAGCTTGTTAATTTTAGCCGCTTTTATTTGCGGACTTTTTTGGGGGTGGCTTTTTTGGCAGAATAACTCTCTTTTGCTTAATATTGTATCCCATTCTCTTTGGGATGTGTTTATCTTTGTCCTTTGGCCACTTATTTAAAGAGAAAATTAAAATCGCTCCGTTTAAGGCCTTTTCTCCCTTGACAAAAAAGCTCATTTTAGATTTAGTATAAAATTCTAAGGAGGGAATAATATGAAAATTGTTATTTTCGGTGGCTCTGGGGCTATTGGCCGAGCTTGTGCCTGGGACCTAGCTAAACAACCTGAGGTAGAAAAAATTGGGTTAGTTGGCCGCCGTCGTGAATCTTTGGTTCAAATTCAGACTTGGATTGGTAGTCCTAAAATTGAAGTTCATGTGGCTGATGCTTTAGATAGGCGGGAAACTCAAAAGTTAATGAAAGCTTACGATGTAGGAATTATTTCGGTGCCTGATTGAAAAACAAGTTATAGTCTTATTCATAGCGCTGTTGAGATCGGTTTTAGGGTAGTTGATAACCTGGAGGAATATCACCGCCGACCAGATGCCTATGAAACCGAGGGGCTGGAAGTCCCAGAAGGTATGACTCTTAATGAATATGGCGATTGGCTTGACGCCAAAGCTAAAGAAACTGGGGCAACTGTTCTCGATGGCCTCGGCTTTGCACCTGGGATTAGCAATGTTACGGTGGGTGAAGGTATTCGGAAACTTGATCGAGCTGAGAAAGCCATTGCTCGGGTTGGTGGGATTCCTTCCAAAGAAGCAGCTCTGCGTCATCCCCTGCGTTACATGATCACCTGGGCCTTTGAACATGTGCTGCGAGAATATATGGTTCGTTTGTATGTCATAAAGAATGGGAAAGTAACCGAAGTGCCGGCTCTTATCGACCGAGAGCGTTTTCGCTTTAATCGCTTTGGCAAAGATGAGGAGCTTGAATGTGCTGTTACTCCAGGCATGCCTAGTTTTATTTATACTCGACCAGAATTGAAGGAATTTGCCGAGAAGACAATTCGCTGGCCAGGTCATTGGGAAGGAATTGATGCTCTCAAAGAGATTGGATTGCTAGATCTTGAACCAGTTGAATTCCAAGGAGTAAAAATTGTTCCGCGGCAGTTTCTACTCCATCTTATCCGACCTAAACTTTTGCCTAAAGAGGGCGAAACTGATGTTTGTGTTATGTGGAATACAGTAACAGGAATAAAAAATGGGCGACCAACACGCATTGATTATTATATGTGGGATGAAGCTGATCCTAAACATGGCCTAACTTCAATGGCAAGAGTAACTGGCTTTCCTCAGGCTATCGGAGCTTTCTTTCTCGGTAAGGGATATATTCCTCAAAAAGGAATAGTCGCTCCTGAAGATGCTATTTATGGAGAACTCTACAAGCAATTTATCGCTGAATTAGAAAGAAGAAATATTCGAATCCTTGAAGAAATAAAAGAGATTGAAGATTATAAAGGAGAAAAGTAAAGGAGAAAAACCAATAAAGCATTGCTTATGAAAAAGAATTGAAGCAGAGGACTGATTTATTACCTATTTTTGTAGTTTAATTTAAAGCCCTTGAGTGGATCGATCAGCATTAAGAAAATAAAAATAAATTTAATTCCGGTTGGCCAAGTTAAGAAAATAAATTTTGATTTTTTAATTGAGTTTTTAGCTGATTCTTTCAGAGCCAACATTCAGGTAGGTAATAATTTCCCTCTTCCAGGTGAAGCTTTTAATTTCCAAAGAAAACAGTATCTTTCTTCATATATCCTTCGAACCGCCAAGTCATATCTAAATCTTAAAGAAGATGAAAAAGCCTTGCTGATAGCCGATGTTGATCTTTATGCAGAAGGCTTAAATTTTGTTTTTGGGGAAGCAGAAATTAATGGTTCAATAGCCATAATTTCTTTAGTTAGATTGAGGGAAAGCTTTTACGGTCGACCTGAGAAAAAAGAGATTTTTGAATCGAGAGTAAAAAAGGAAGCTGTGCACGAGTTGGGCCATGTTTTTGGACTAAAGCATTGTTCTTCCTCTCAATGTGTGATGTATTTTTCTAATTCTCTTGCCGATACTGACAGAAAGAGCTGGGAATTTTGCTTACGTTGCCGTGGCCTTCTTATGACCCGCTAAGGCTAAGTGATCAAGGTCGAAAATCAGGAAGAAGAAGGAGAGCTATTTTTTGCTGCTAAAAAAGTTAAGTTTCTTAGCTTCCGCAAAGCTTTAATTTCAAGTTGTCGAATCCGTTCTCGAGTGAGGCCAAATTTTTGACCGACCTCTTCTAAAGTATGTTCGCGGTTATCTTCGAGGCCAAAACGGAGTTTGATAATTTCGGCTTCCCTAGAGGAAAGAAATTTGAGAGCATCATGAATTTTTTGCCGACTATAATTTTGAGAAGTTAGGTCGTCTGGGGAGAGAAATTTATCGTCTCGAATAAAATCAGCTAGAAAGGTTTCTTTATCTGGACCAATAGTTAAATCTAAGGAAACAGGCTCGGCAGTTTGATTTAAGGCTTCTTCCAGTTTTTGCCTGGAAAGACCTGTTTTATGAACCAAATCTTCAAGACTTGCTTCACGGCCATATTCCTGAAAAATTTTTTGGGAAGCCTGATTAATCCGATGAAGAAGTTCAATCAAATGGACAGGTAAACGAATCGTTCTTCCTTGATCAGCGATAGCCCGGTTAATGGCCTGCTTTATCCACCAGGTGGCATAAGTCGAGAAACGATAGCCACGGCGATAATCAAAACGAAGAGCCGCCTTCATTAATCCAATATTACCTTCTTGAATAAGGTCAGGTAAAGGTAAGCCTCGATATTGATATTTTTTAGCAATTGAAATAACTAACCGAAGATTGGCCGCCACTAGGTCCTGAATGGCTTCTTCCATCATTTTTTGACCAACTCTTAGTTCTTTCAGGATATTCTTTTCCTTTAAGCGTCCTGTTCTTTGAATCGAAGCTTCCAGATTTTCCTCAATTGCTTTAATCAAAAAGGTTTTAGTTTCGGTTCTTAAACCGAGAGAAGATATAAGTTGAATCATTTTCCAAACAATCTTAGCTCTAAGATAGGAATTTTTCTTTTTTGGAGCAGTTTTCTGAAGCTTCGAATAAAGTCTTTTAAGCTGAGCCAGACGAGCTAGAATTTGGCGTCGAAATTGAGCGAGAGCCTCTTTTCCTTTGAGGCGAGAGCTTGGTTCAAACCAAGTAAAAAGAGATTCAGGGTGTCGCCGCCATTGTTGTTCTCTCTTGATTATTTCCAAGTAAGACAGATTTGTCTTGGCTAAAGATTTAAGGATAAGACGTTCAGCCCGGTCTCTTTTTTTAGCCAAGTCAATCTCCTTTTCGGGGGTAAGAAGAGGGATTTTGCCCATTTCATTCATATAAATTTGAAGCAAGTTATAATCCTCATCTTCTTCAATATCAGTTTGGGAGGTAATTGCTCCTTGGGATAAATCTGGTTGGTTGTCCTCAGCCATCTCCTCTTTGAGAAAAAAATGATGACCTTTAGAAAAATTTAGATAGAAGTCTTGAGACGAATTATAAGCTGATCCCAAAATCTCCAAATCATTGTCATTTTTTTTCATTGAACCTCCTTATTCCCTACTAATCATATCGAAATAATAAGAAAAATTCAAGACAAAAATTGCTGGCTGGATTGGTTGAAAGGAGGGAAAGGAGGGGAAAACGGAGGGCTTTTGATCCCTGCCCAGCCAGCCAAACAGGGATCAAATATATATTTAGCATATAACTTCAATAAAATCAATAGGTTATCCTAAGAAAATAGTTTCAAGTTTTATCTGGTAATTTTAAAGTTTCCTGTGATAAAATCAGCAACCGAAAGCAAATGGAACCAAATAATCAAGCCAAGGAAAAGAAAAAGGGAAGAGGAGAAAAACGAAAAGAGCCAAGAATAAAAGCAAGAGTAAAAGTAAAGGCTGAACTTTTGGTTAAGGAAGAAGATGAGAAGGATCGGCGAAAGAAAGCCGAAATCTGGGCTTTTACCCAGGAAATATCGGTCGGAGGATTAAGGCTTCTTTTGCCTTTTGAATTGAAGAAAGGTGAGGTTCTTTCGCTCGAACTTTTGTTACCTTCAAAAAGAATCATTAATGTTGGAGCTGAAGTCCGTTGGCAACAAAGAAGCTTGATTAGCGGTCTGTATGAAACCGGCTTGGAGTTTAAGATTTTATCCCCTGAGGCTAGACTCGCTCTTATGGAGTTCCTTTACTTGAAAAAGATTAAAAAAACTAAAGGAGGTGAGGAATGATTTCCGTCCGCGAGGGATTATTTGCAGTGAGCTTCTTAGGGTTAATTGTAAGCCTGATGATTGAAGGAACAAGCCAAGATAAAACAGAAAAACCTATTCTTCATGGAAGACATTGGGTGGCCATTACAGGGAAGCCCATGGCCGCGACGGCTGGGGCCATTATGTTTATGAAAGGGGGAAATGCCGTCGATGCAGCTTGTGCTATGCTGGCTGCTGTTTGCACTATGCATGATGTTTTGACTTGGGGTGGTGAAACTCAAGCTCTTATTTATCATCCATTGACTAAAAAAGTTGTGGCCGTTAATGCTTTAGGAGTAGCCCCATCTGGGGCAACCCCAGAATTTTATAAGAAAAGAGGATATCGATATCCACCTGCAGATGGCCCTCTTTCGGCCATAACTCCTGGTACCCCTGGTGGCCTTATGGTCATGTTGGCTGAGTTTGGCACTCTGAGTTTAAAAGATGTCCTTGAGCCGGCCATTCAGATGGCCGAAGGTTATCCGATTGAACAAGAAACAGTCGACCGGATTGAAAATAATAAAAATAAAATAAAGCAATGGCGCCATTCAAGCCGCATCTTCTTGACCCATCCTGGGGAAAGTCACGAAGCCCCTTGGCCAGGTGAGGTTTTTCGTCAGCCCGAGCTTAAAGAAACCCTGCTCAAATTGGTTGAAGCTGAGCAAAAAGCTTTGGCTTCAGGAAAAAGCAGAAGAGAAGCCATTTATGCGGCCTACGACCGTTTTTACCGAGGTGATCTAGCCCGAGAATTTGTCTTGGCTTGCCAGGAAGAGGGAGCTTTAATAACCTTGGAGGACCTGGATAAATGGCAGGTTTATATTGAGGAACCTGTTATGACCACTTATCGAGGGATTGAGGTTTATAAACTCAATTGTTGGGTTCAGGGGCCAGTTATGCTTCAAGCCCTCAATATGCTTGAAAATTTTGATCTTAAGTCATTGGGCTATAATAGCGCTAAATATATTCATCTTTTGTATCAGGTCATGAATTTAGCTTTTGCTGACCGCGATTTTTATTATGGTGACCCTTACTTTCCGCCTGAAGAACCAATTAAGGGATTGCTTTCTAAGGAATACGCCCGCCAGAGAATCAAGTTAATTAACTGGGAGGCTAATGACCCTGACATCAAACCTGGTGATCCATACCCTTTTGAGGGCAAAAAAAACCCATATCTTCATTATTTGGAGAAATGGTCTAATCGGCCGTTTTTAAAAAAGGAAGAAAATATTGAAACCAGAACTTTTTGGTCAGGGACAACTTCAATTCAAGCTGCGGATGAACAGGGTTGGGTGGTTTCCATGACCCCAAGTGGTGGCTGGATACCTTGTGTGATCGCTGGCCGAACTGGTATCGGTCTTAGTCAACGGGCTCAAAGTTTTGTTTTGGATGAAGCGGAAAATCCATTTAATGTTATTTCTCCTGGGAAAAGACCTAGGGCCACGTTAACTCCAAGTTTAGCTTTGAAAGAGGGACGACCTTTTCTTTCTTTTGCTGTTCAAGGTGGTGATACTCAGGACCAGAATTTACTTCAATTCTTCCTTAATATAGTTGAATTTGGTTTTAATGTTCAGCAAGCCTGCGAAGCCGCTAATATTACCAGCTACCAAATGCGCAGTTCCTTCGATCAACATGAATGTTCACCTGGAAAGTTGGATCTAAATGAAAGAACTCCGGCCGAAGTTAGAGAAACTTTGAGCCAAATGGGTTATCGAATTTCTCTTAAACGTTACACTTCAGGCCCAATCAACGCTATCTATTTTGATCATAAACATGGAACTTTCTGGGGTGGTTCAAGCAATTTTGGCGATGATTATGGTGTTGTCTGGTGATAGATAAGTCGGAGAAATTTTTACCTATGTTGTTTTCTTCTGGCTCTTGGAGTACCTATGTCTAAATAGGGCTTCAGGTGGGTTAAAAAATAAAACGGAGGAAACATGAGATTTGCTGGACTTAAATTCAAGAGGCAATTTATCTTAGCGATGGCCATTCTTTGGTTAATTGAGCCGAAGTTCTTTTTTGGTCAGAGAACTGGTTATAGCCGAGAAGAAATGATGAGGCGACGAGACCAGTTAATGGCTAAAATAAGCGACGGTTTAATCATTCTTTTTGGTGAGATTATGGATCAACCAGCAGCTCATTTTCGTCAAGATAATGACTTTTTTTATTTGACTGGCCTAGAAGATAAAAATGCCATCCTAGTTCTAAATCCAAAAATTAAAGAATCCATTGTTTTCTTACCTCGGCTAACAGCAAGGGAAGAAATGATGGAGGGACCAAACTGGCTAAAAAAGGAAAAAAGTGCTGAGCAGCTCGGATTGACTAGGGTTCAAGAACTCAGTGAATTTGAGGAGTATTTGGCTAGAAACACCAGGGGACCGCAGCCTAAATTTTATGTTCGTTTATCGCCCCGAGATCAAGTAGATATGAGCCGAGGGGAAATGAGAATTTTTACGGCGCGAAAAAATAGAATTCATTATAACGATTTAATTTCTTTAGATGAACATCGAATAAAAAAGCTCCGGGAGAGATTCCCTGAAGTTGAGTTGCGCGATCTCACCCCTTTTATCGACGAGATGAGATTGATTAAAAGCGAGGAAGAAATTGCTATTCTCAGGCGAAACGGTAAACTTTCAGCCGAGGCAGTGAAACAAGCAATGTTGGCTTCCCGGCCAGGAATGTATGAATATGAAATTGAAGCTGTGGCCATTTTTCATATCCTCAAAGGTGGAGCTAAAGGCGCTGCTTATGCCCCTATTGTTGGTTCAGGCCCTAATACTTGCATTTTGCATTATAACAAGAATTCGCGGCGCATCGAAGTCGGTGACCTAATCTTGATGGATTTTGGAGCCGACTTAGATCAGCTTTGTAT
>JAOAFQ010000105.1 GCA_026416195.1 Candidatus Aminicenantota bacterium
CCTTGTCGACTTAAAATAAAATATAATTGAAAGGATAATTGCAATTACCGAAAGTAATATCGTCACTATTGATTGAATCGTACTAATCATTTTAACCTCCTTTATCATATATTGCCTGACTGGCGTATTAGAATATAAGCTAGGCGTGCAATCGTAGAATATAGGGACATAGTAGCCGGCGGCTTTGAAGCCGTAGGCCCAGGCTCCGCCCGAGTTGGAGGTGCCGAAGTATCCGGTAAGCGACGATTTATAGACCATGTGGCCGCGGGCAGCTGTGGGCGCCTGCGAGCCGATGAGGGGTGAAGTGGCGATGACGATGACGTTGTCGGGGCCGAGCGGGTCAGCTTTGGGGTCCATCCGGTCATAGAGGAGCTTTGTTCCGAGCCCGCGCCCGCCGAGGTAGAGCATGACATCGTCCGCCTGGAGCGGCACAACTTTGGTCTCGCCGGTGCTGAGGTCTAACTCCAGCACTCTGCCATGATAACCTGCTATCGCCATTATTGCCTCTGATCCATCTGTTTACATCAGCTAAAAATCTATTCAAATAAAAAGCACAAAGTAAATTTCTGAAATGTTAGCTATTAAGATATCAGAAAGCCTTTTCCCTGACAATTTAATGAAAATAAAGGTTATCACAACGAACCTCAAGCCACATAACAACTCAACAAATAATCCATGTCATTTATCCCCTTGTAGCGTAGTAGATTTTCCAGTACTTAGCATATAACCAGGTTGTGGATGGAGCGTTATGACTATTCCTATAACATCTCCTTTTCTATTTCTATGCAACCTTACATCTGAGTCCTTTATAGTTTGTTCAAGATAAGTTCCAATAACGTTAACTGCAGCCTGAAGTCGCCTTGTCGACTTAAAATAAAATATAATTGAAAGGATAATTGCAATTACCGAAAGTAATATCGTCACTATTGATTGAATCGTACTAATCATTTTAACCTCCTTTATCATATATTGCCTGAGTGGCGTATTAGAATATAAGCTAGGCGTGCAATCTTAGAATATAGAAGCATAGAAGCCAGTGGCTTTGAAGCCGCAAGCCCAGGCTCCGCCAGGATTGGAGATGCCGACGTAGCCGGTAAGCGACAATTTATAGACCATGTGACCGCGGGAAGCGGTGGGCGACCGCGAGCCGATAAGGGGTGCGGTGGCAATTACGATGATGTTGTCAACCCGAGCTGGTCAGCCTTAGGATACGTCCGGTCGTAGAGGAGCTTTGTCCCGAGCCCCCGCGCCGAGGTAGAGCAGCACATTCTCTGCCTGAAGCGGCACTACCCTGATTTCTCCTGCTATGAGCCACACCTTCAATCTGTATTATTTGATCTTCTGAAAGCGATTGAAAAGGTACAGGAATAATATTGTACCATTTTGGATGAATTCCCCCTTCGCTCATGTTGTCATCTCCAAAATAGCATCTATATAAAATAATTTTTTTCCGCTCTATTAGGATAACATTATGATAATCATAATTTAGGTTTCATAGATTTCAAATCCGAGCGATCTAATAATATTTATTGCTTGGTGAGTTGTAATATCTGGAATAGTTTTCCCCAGCATTTTTATCATTTCCACCGCTAGCATCCGAACTGGGTACTTATTGCCTTCGACGATTGCATAAAATCTTACTCTATAATTAATACCGGGTGCTAACCTCTTTGCTGCCATAACTACATCCTGAGCCGATATCCAAAGATCGAAACCTTTTAGCCTAAATCTCTTTTTCATTATTTACCTCCTTACTAATACTTCTACTTATAATAATATTACTAATAACTAATTTGTCAAGTACCTTAAAAAATATTTTTTTCGATTCTCCTCAGCTAAAATGTACAAAACTTCTTAAGGAGGGATATGCTCAGGCCGGACATGAGCAAAAATAAATAATATAAAGATATTTATGAATCCGTAGCCATAATTGTCACGATAAGGGCCAGGGCACAGATCTCCACTTTCTCCGGGCTGATGTCGATGAAGACGGGGTGGGGCGCGCGGCCGCGGATGACCAGGGCATCGTAGCCGGTTGCTTTGAAGCCGTAGGCCCAGGCTCCGCCCGAGTTGGAAGTGCCGATGTATCCAATAAGCGGCATTTATAAACCATGCGGCCACCTACAGCGGTGGGCGCCTGCGAGCCAATAAGGGGGGAAGTGGCGATGACGATGACGTTGTCGGGGCTGAGCGGGTCAGCCTTGGGGTCCATCCGGTCGTAGAGGAGCTTGGTGCCGAGCCCGCTCCCACCGAGGGAGAGAAGCACATCCCCTGCCTGAAGCGGCACTACCCTGATTTCCTAGCCCCGAACTCCACCTCCAGCACCCTGCCATGATATCCCGCAACGTCCATTTATTCCTCAAGATCATATTGATCAATTAAAATTTCAGCTTCTATTGCTAAATTTTAATCACGTCTCTAACTCTGTCCTAAAAATGCCAAAATAGCTTCACTTAAACAACACTATTATAGGTTGGCTAGGTGAGACAATTCCCTTGATTTTAAGGTCTTTTATATGATAAACATTTAATCAAACTCGAGGGAAGGTAAAGAGGAGGATTTTTTATGTATAAATCATTCAATATAAGTGACTTCCGTTGCTTCGAAAACTTCTTTATAGAAAATCTTGATCGGATAAATCTCATAGTTGGGAAGAATAACGTTGGCAAGACAGCTTTACTTGAGGCTATCTTTCTGCATTGTGGTGCCTACAACCCAGAGCTTGCTTTCCGAGTTAACGCATTTCGAGGTATAGAATCCATAAAAATTGAACTGACTGGATGGTCAGAAACGCCTTGGGATTCTCTTTTCCATAATTTTGATTCGACGCGAACTATAGAAATTAGCGGCGAAAATAACATTTCTGGAATAAAAAGGCTAAGAATCAAAATCCCCAGAAAGCCTGCCGAACTTAAAAAAATCAGCTATTTCTTAAGCAAGCATGAAGCAAGATTAAAAGAAGAGCCTAATGTTTACAAGTCTAGTCCTTGGCAAATAGAAACAGCGAAGATTTTGGAATTCACTTTCGAGCATAAAAATCGCATATCAACTTCGTTCATGATATTAGATCAAAAAGGCATCAGAATTTCACCCTTTCCTACACCACCACCCTTTCCAGCATTTTTCCAAGCTTCTAGAATCAAGATTCCTTTTAAAGAGGAAGCTGAGCGTTTTGGGAAGTTAGAAATGGATGGCAAGCAGAGCCTTCTGCTAGAGACATTAAAGATAATAGAACCGAGGTTAACAAGACTCTTTATATTGGTATCGGGCGGAGAACCAATTCTTCACGGAGAACTGGGTACAGGTCGACCAGTTCCTCTCCCTTTAATGGGCGAAGGTATGGTAAAGATGGCCAACATCATACTTCATATCGCCAATGCGACAAACGGAGTTGTTTTGATAGACGAAATTGATAATGGCCTTCATCATTCAATCTTAAAAAAAGCGTGGGAAGCCATTGCCGATGCCGCCCGAACATTCAATACTCAAATATTTGCCAGCACCCATAGCATGGATTGCATAATAGCTGCCCACGAGGCTTTTTCAGATTCAGAGTTATATGATTTTAAGCTTCATCGGCTCCAACGGGAAGGCACAATTATTAAGACAATAACCTATGACAGGAAAACGCTTAATGCCGCTATAACTTCTGAACTTGAAGTTCGTTAAGTTCAGGATAGAAGGATTTGCTTTGGGGGGATGGAATGGACAATCAGAGGAAAAGGATTACAATTACTGGACCCTTTCTATTAATAGTTGAAGGGAAAGATGATCAGAAGTTTTTTGAAGCTTTTATAGATTTCTTATCTAGAAAACATCAAAATAACGCTATTAAAGGCCAATTTGGTATTATTAAGTTAGACGGCAAACAAAACTTAACAGATACACTTAAGGCCATAACCAATACCCCTGGTTTTGATACCCTGAAAGCTATGGGTATAATTTTGGATTCAAATTCACGTCCTAAGAGCACATTTCAAAGCATCCAGACTGCGTTAAGAAAAGTTCAATTGCCTTGCCCTGAAAGAGAGCTGAAAATAATTGGTAGAAAACCTAAAATTTCAATCATGTTAATACCAGGCATAGAAAGGCCCGGCGAGATAGAAGACTTATGCCTGAGAGCTGTATCCCAAGATACTGCCATGAAATGTCTTAAAATTTATTTCGCATGCCTAAAAAAAAATAAGATTAAAATCTCTCTAAAAGAATCAAAAGCCAGGTGTCTCGCCTTTCTTGCTTCTCGCGAAAATCTTGCTCACGATATTGGAATAGCTGCCCAAAAATCGATCTGGCCATTCGAGAACAGTGCTTTCTCCAAGATAAAAAAATTCATCCTAAATTTGATCCAGGAATAGGCCGATTTGGACAGTTCAGGTTGATATTGCCTTCCCAATCCATTTTCTGCAATAATTATCCCCTAAAATGAATTATAAAATAAGGGGTGTGTTTCAACATGGCACTTGATATTTCTACCCTAGAAACATGGCTTTGGGATGCCGCCTGTACAATCCGGGGTCCGGTGGAAGCTCCAAAATATAAAGATTTTATCCTTCCTCTTATCTTTCTAAAACGCCTCTCCGACGTTTTTGACGACGAAATCCAGACCTTATCCCAAGAATTCAGAAACTTCCAGACCGCCCTCAAATTCGTTGAACAAGACCATAAACTAGTCCGTTTCTATATCCCAGAGCCAGCCCGCTGGCCCAACATTCGTAAACAGACAACGGGCATTGGACAATATCTGACGGATGCCGTCCGTTCGGTGGCCCGCGAAAATCCCAGACTCCAGGGCGTCATCGATATGGTCGATTTTAACGCCACGGCCGCCGGTTCTCGCATCATTGCCGATGAATACCTTGCAGCCCTCGTTGACGTTCTCTCTCGTCATCGACTCGGTCTCAAAGACGTGGAACCAGATATCCTTGGCCGAGCTTACGAATACCTTATCCGCAAATTTGCGGAGGGCCAAGGGCAAAGCGCCGGAGAATTCTACACTCCCCGAGAAGTTGCCATCCTTATGGCAAACATCTTAGACCTTGAGCCGGGCATGGAAGTGTACGACCCTTGTTGCGGTTCCGGTGGCCTATTAATTAAAAGCCACCTCAGATTTCTGGAAAAATACGGGATCCGCCATAATGGCCACCTCAAACTGCCAGAAACACTCCAGCCAGTCCGGGTTTTTGGCCAAGAAATCACTCCAACCACCTTTGCTATGGCCAGAATGAATACTTTTATCCACGATATGGAAGCTGATATCCAAATTGGCGACACCATGAAAAATCCCGCCTTCAAGGACCAGAACGGTAGACTTCGAAAATTCGACCGCGTCACCGCCAATCCAATGTGGAACCAAAAATTTTCGCAAGATTTTTATGAAAATGACCCTTTTGAAAGGTTCGCCTTCGGAATACCGCCTTCATCAAGCGCCGACTGGGGCTGGCTGCAGCACATGCTTGCCTCGCTTAAAGACAGCGGCCGCATGGCCGTGGTTCTGGATACCGGTGCCGTCAGCCGTGGCAGCGGCAACCAGGGCTCAAACCGCGAGAGAGATATCCGAAAAGCATTTGTGGAAGCAGACCTGGTTGAAGCTGTGATATTGCTGCCTGAAAACCTTTTCTATAACACCACTGCGCCAGGTATTATTATGGTAATAAACAAGCGTAAAAAGCATCCTGGCGAAATCTTACTTATAAATGCCAGCAAGCTTTTCTCCAAAGGCCGGCCAAAAAATTATTTGACCGAAGAAACTGTCCAGACCATTGCTAATATCTATCATAATTGGGAAAGACACGAAGAACTTTCAACCATAATCACAAAAGAAGAAGCCGCCCGTAATGACTATAATCTTTCTCCCAGCCGCTATGTGAGCACCAACGACAAGGAAGAAGTCCTTCCGCTCGAAGAAGCATTGGTGCGCTTGGAAGAGGCAGAAGAGGAGAGAGCTGAGGCTGACCGCGCCCTGCGCCAGGTTTTGCGTTTGTTTTTCACTGCAGAAAATACGGAGGGTATAAAGGAGGAAAGATGAAAAACTCCGTACTTTCTGTGAGTCGCGAGGTGAACTATAAAGAAACCGAGCTTGGGCCTTTGCCCGAAGATTGGAAAGCAGTAAGGTTAGGGGACGTGACGATAATGAAGCAGGGCAAAATCCTTCCCACTTCAAAACTAACGAAAGTAGGTTTTCCCGTTTATGGTGCCAATGGCATAATTGGTTTTTATCATATGTACACCCACGAAGAGACCGAAGTTCTGGTTACGTGTAGAGGGTCGACCTGTGGAACCATAAATATCAGCTCGCCACGATCTTTTATAACAAATAATGCGATGGTCGTAACCCCATATATCGGCTCTGGATTGATAAAATCATATCTAGCCTTTTCTTTAATGCAAAGTGATCTTTCATCTACAATTACGGGAACCGGGCAACCCCAGATTACTAAAGGTAAATTAGGATCAATCCATATCCCCCTCCCCCCTCTCCCCGAACAGCAGGCGATTGCTCATGTGCTAAGGACCGTGCAGCAGGCAAAGGAAACCACCGAGAAAGTCATAGCGGCCCTTAAGGACCTTAAAAAAAGCCTGATGAAGCATCTGTTTACTTACGGCCCTGTACCCCTTGATAAGGTTGATAGGGTACCCCTCCGCGAAACTGAAATTGGCCTAATTCCAGAACATTGGCAGGTGGTGAGGCTGGGGGAGGGGGCCTCAATCGGGCCTTCTCGTATTCCGCGTCAAATTCGCAGTTCCATTCCATTTATTCCTATGTCTCTCATTCCGGAAAATGGCGTTTTTATCTCCAAGTGGGAGCTTAGAACAAAGAAGGAAATACGCAGTGGTATAGTTATTTCAGAAGGCGATCTCTTATTAGCTAAAATAACTCCTTGCCTTGAAAATGGAAAACAGGGCATTGTAAATAACATCCCTGAAGGATGGGGGTATGCGACCACGGAAGTATTTCCAATTCGAACAAAGGATAAATTGGACCCAGAATTCTTGGCTTTGTATCTTTTGAAGCCAGATATACGTATGAATCTCACATCTAAAATGGAAGGCACAACTGGAAGAAAACGCCTCCCAAAACAAGTCGTGGTCTTTCTTCTTATCCCCCTCCCCCCTCTCCCCGAGCA
>JAOAFQ010000130.1 GCA_026416195.1 Candidatus Aminicenantota bacterium
CACTATCTATTTCCATTCTCAATTGGTTCTTTTTCCCGAGTATAACATGGGTTATTTTGTTTCAATGAATACGGGTGGGGTCCGAACTGATTTAAGAAAACACCTGCTTGAGTCTTTCTTAGAAAGATTCTTTCCTCATCCTCAACCTCCAGAGCCCGAATCTCTTGCCGATTTTAGGCAAAGGGCAAAAGAGCTCGTTGGGAGTTATCTTTTCAGCCGAGCTGTCTTCACTAAATTTTATAAAGCCATGTCCATTTTTTCTCAGGTTTCAGTTTCAGTGATGCCTCAAAATAGATTATTTGTGACTCTACCTTCGGGACTTGGAAGTCGACAATGGATAGAAATCGAACCTTACTTATTTAAAGAAGTTGGTGGCTCTGGTCGCTTGCTTTTTGGCAAAGATGAAAAAGGCCAGGTGCGTTATCTTTATTTCAACGAATATCCCTTTATGATCGGGCTAAAGGCTCGTTGGTTTGAAAATAAGAATTTTGTCTTCATTACAGTCCTAATTTGTTCCCTCTTGCTGCTTTCCTTTTTAATTTGGCCTCTTAGTTCCCTTTGGCGCCGTCTTTGTCGCCGACCTAAAGTTGAAATGAAACGCAAACCCGTAGCTAAGTGGGTTCTGGGCCTAGCTGCTACTTTGCAGTTGGTTTTCCTTTTGGCTTTGATTGGCCTGATCTCAAATGAAGCCAGTTTATTGTATGGAGTTACCCCCATATTTAAACTCCTGTTTGCTCTGCCTGTGGCTTCAATAGTTTTTCTTTTTATGGCTTTTATCTTCTGTCTGGTTCTATGGTGGAGAAAATGTTATACAGGCTGTAGCCGCTTGCATTATTCGTTGATACTGATGGCAGGGATTGTTATGCTTTGGATTTTCAGTATCTGGAATCTTTTGGGCTGGAAATTCTGAGAAGATAAATTGTTCTTTAAAAACATAGAAGAAGTTTTAAAATCGCAGCAAAAAGTTTAAAGATATTGGTCTTATTTTTAACTTATTTTCTATTCTTTTTATCTTGTGGGGAAGAAAAAACAATAGCTGTCAATGGGAAATGGGGCTATGTTGATAATTTTTCTGAAGTTTATAACTTTAGCGCCTGACCTGAGCCATGAGAGCTTCAATTTCCGCAACCTCGCGAGGCAGTCCCTTAGTCAGATTTTCACATCCATCTTCTGTAATGACCACTGTGTCCTCAATTCGCACTCCGAGTTTTTCTCCTGGGAAAACGGCATAGATGTCGCAGGCAAAGACCATGCCTGGCTGTAAAGGACCTCTTGGGCTGCCGCCGACATCATGAACCGCCATACCTACATAGTGGCTGCAGCCTCCTTGCATTGTCCTGATTTTGAAAAGGTCTTTTTCAAGATCATAACCTCTTTTAATAAGAAGCTTTTTTACTTCCTCTCTAACTTGATCGCAAGTAATTCCAGGTCGATAAACTTCAAGACAGGCTCGCTGAACAGCTAAACAGGCTTCATAAATTTCTCGTTGTCTCGGAGTAAATTTGCCATTAGCGGGGTAAGAAGCTGATATATCGACATCGTAATATTTAAAATCAGGACCGGCGTCGACGACAAGAAAATCGCCATCTTGAAGTAGTCGGTCATGCTTATAGTAATGAAGATAGGGATGATTTTCGTCAGAACTGATAATAACATAATAGGCTAAATCAGCTCCTTTTTTCCGACAAACATATTCAAAAATTGCCGCTAATTCGTATTCATAAACACCGACTTTTGTCGCCTTCATCATTTCAAGATGAGCTTCGACACCAATTCGAGCTACTTGGCGAAGGAGCTCGATTTCGGCTGGTGATTTAATTTGACGTTGTTCCCAGATAAAAGGGGAGCAATCTCTAATTTCATTTTGAGGAAAACGTTGCTTGAGATGGGCGACAAATTGAAGTTCTCGAGTTAACCGGCCATCCCAAGGATTGAGCATCATATTTTGGTAAAGGATATTGAATTTTTCCTGACTGCATTCCCGAGGTAATTCTTCTGGTTTGAAAGATGGATAAAGGACATAACCTTGATTGGCAAGACGAGAAAGATAATTTGAGAATTGCTCAATGGGCAATATTCTTTCTATTCCAGTAACTTCCTGAGGATTTCTAATCAGATTTAAGCTAATTCCTTCATTGCGGGCGGCAGTTTCTGAAATAGTGAAAAAAAGAAGGCTTTCCTTGCGGCGGCCATCAATAAGCAAGATAGCGTTGGGTATTTCAACTCCACTATAATAAAAGAAGTCGTTATTTTGAACAAATTCTCGGTAGCCGGTAGTTGGTTGAGCTCCTAAAATTATGGCCACCCCATCTGGAATTTTAGCCATTAGCTTTTGGCGACGGTGGGCGAATTCAGCTTTGTCGAAGAGGAGTTCACCTGCGTTGAGCCCTAGGTTGCCAAATAAAAAAATCAACCAAATAAAGGATAATTGTCTTTTCCCTTTCAAAGCAACCTCCTCTGGCGAAAATGTTAGATAAGGTTTTAATCATTCTTTAATTTTCAGGATTTTCGGTCTGAATTGAATAAGCGAATTTTAACATTAAAAAATTAGCGTTACTCCTCGAAGCAATCCTTATCTTCCTTATCCGAATAAAGAGACCATCGAAGCCAGTAAAAGAAAAATTAATTAATAAAAGAATCAAGTAAAAGTAGGCCACTTTTTCTTTATCCAATCAATTCTAATTCTTAACCAAAAAATAACATTTCTTTATCTGTTTCTTATCATTCATCAGATAAATTAATTTTGATGAAAATAATATTAATTGTTTTCCTTTTCCTTTCAGGAATTTACCTGACTGTATTGACTATTATGACCATTATCTATCGGCCTCGCAAGTTAAAAGTTGTTGGCCAGACCAACCAAAAAAAGGACCTTTCTTATCCTCATGTAAGCATTTTAAAGCCAATCAAAGGAGTTGATGATGGCTTGGAAGCCAATTTGGAATCGTTTTATTGGCTTGATTATCCTAGTTATGAAATCATATATGCCTTGGATGATTGGAAGGATAAGGCAGTTGAGATTATAAGAAGAGTTAGCTGTCGATATCCTCTTGTTCGGACCCAAATTTTAGCCACGGGACATTCTCTTAAAAGTAACCCCAAAATTCATAAATTGGACCTAATGGAGAGACAGAGTCAGGGTCATCTTCTCTGGGTAGTTGATGCTAATATTAGGGTTGAACCTGAGACTCTGAGGCTATTGGTCGATGAATATCTGAAGAATGACCCAAAGTTAGTGTTTTCACCTATTATGGGTACTTCTAGTCGGTCCTTGGCTAGTCTGATGGAAAATACCTACTTGAACTTTTTTACCTCCGGAAATGTCATTACCCTATGGAAACTGTTCTCTTGGCCAATTGTTGTTGGCAAATCTATATTAATAGATCGCATAGCTCTTAGAAGTTTCGGAGGTTTTAATTTTTTTAAAGACTATCTAGCTGAAGATTATATTATTGGTCAAACTTTTCAAGCGGCTGGATTTAAAGTCAGGACCAACTTTACTTGGGTGGCTAACATTAGCCAGCGCTCCAGCTTCAAACATTTCTACCAGAGGATGGCCCGCTGGGCCCGATTGCGTTATCAACTCCATCGGCCGGCTTATTTGTCTGAAATTTTTCTCAATCCAATAATCTTGTCTTTTTTTGGTTTGCTCATTGCCGGAAGGAGTTTCTGGTTATTGTGCTTGTTTGTAGCTTCGGTTAAGATTTTATTAGAATATGTTAATTTTCTTGGAGTTAATCTCCAAGATCGAAAGCAACTTATTAATCATCTCTTATTTCCGCTAATGGTTATCACGAAGGATCTTATCTTGTTTGTAGTTTATCTAACGCCGTTTTTTAGCTTGTCAGTTGATTGGCGGGGTGAACGCTTACGAATAGGAAAAAAATCGCTTATCTGTCATTCTTCGAACTCTTATTTTTAACCAAATATTAACCTATTTTCTACTATTTTTTAATCCTTCTCGGCTATTTTTAATTTGGAGGTAAAAAATATAAATGGGAAAAAATGAGCAGAAAGGTGAAAGAAAAAATCAGATAATCAGTTTGGAAGAAGCTATGAATTTAGCTAGCCAAGGTTGGCTGGTGGCCGACCTTCATGTGCATACTTTTTATTCTTATGATGTTGTCCCAACTAGGGAGGTAGACCCTTTATTTTTATACGAAAGGGCCAGAGCTAGAGGAATGAGTTTTGTGTCTTTTACCGATCATGACTCGATGGAAGCTTATGACCGAATTGGTTGGACTAGGGAAGGAGTTATTCCTGGAGTTGAGGTTAAAATTTTTGACCCAAAAAGGGTGGGCCATACTGTTCATCTAAATGTTTATACCTTAAATAAAAAACAATTTGAAGAAATTGAAAAAATTGCCCAGGAAGCTCAGAACATAGAATTATTGATAAAGTACCTCGAAACTGAAAATTTACCTTTTATCTTTAACCATCCTTTCTGGCATGAACCGGGAGAGAAACTTAAGGCGACTGTAGTCGCCGACTTAACGGAGATGTTCCCTATACTGGAATATAATTTTGGGCGCATAAGAAAATTGAATCAACTCATGCTCGAACTGGCCGCTAAAAAGAACAAGGGGGTAATAGCTGGAACTGACTCTCACACTGGGGATATTGGCCGAGTTTTTTCTTTGGCCAAAGGAAATGATTTTCGGGAATTTTTTGAGGCGATAAAAAAAGGAGATTCTAGATTGGTCATTGAAGACCTAACTTTTATCCGAATCAAGCAAGAAATTTGGCATCGTTTGGAGATGTTGTTGGATAGTCAAAAATGGGTCATCGATAAAGAAGGTTTGAGGATGGAGACAGGAAGTGCCTTAGCTGATAAGATAATTAAAATACTTGCGGACAGTAAAGAAGAAGTTATCTCCATCAAGAAGGAGTTGTTGAAGTTGGTTACTCTGGTCGTATCTTGGAGCGGGGTCCCAGCCAGCCTTTATCTTAAAAAGCAAAATCTTCTGGCCAATCGGATTCAACAGGAATTGAGCCTCACTTTGTAAAAGCGAAAAAGAATTCGTTTTTCTTAGAAAAAGGTCTTAAGCTGGAGCGGAATCAGAATATCTTTTTCTTAATTCTTCAATAATCAATCTAACTTGAGGGGCTTCTTTAGCTTCTGGCTCTAATTGAAGAAATTTTTCTAAATTCTCAATCGCTTTTGGATAATCGCCTTTCTTAAGGAAGGTTAATCCAAGTTGATAATAAATCGAAGAGAATTCAGGATTAAGCGATTTAGCTTTGTCGAAAGAAGCGATGGCTTCATCAAGGCGCTCATTTTTATAATAAATTAGGCCCAAATCATAATAAATTCGAGGATTATCAGGCTGAAGTTCTTGAGCTCGATGGAAACTAGAAAGGGCCTTTTCCGTTTCGGCCAGATTAAAGTAAGCTTCACCTAAAGCGAGATAAATTTCTGGAACATCCTTTTTCCAACTTAAGATTTTTTCTAAAATGTTAATAGCCTCAACTGTTTTTTCGAGACGAAGATAACAAATAGCCAAATTATAATTAGCTTCAAGGCTTTGAGGTAGTCTTTCAACAGTCCTTTTAAAGGCGGCCACAGCCGCTTCTAAATCGCCAGTTTCAAAAGCTTTTAGGCCTTCTTTAAAATCAGGATCGTCTTCCACCTTTGGCGGAGATTTTTCGAGAATAAAATTTGCGATCTGTTCTCGACCAAACTCAATGGACAAATTAGTTTCAAAGGGAAAATACCCTTCCGCCTTAACCGTAACTTTATAAGTTGAGGGGGGAAGGCCAATTTTAAAGTAGGTGCCATCCTTTTTGGTTTTGACCGAGAATTTGATTCCGCGAGTTAAATCATGAAAAGTAATTTGAACATCGGCCAAAGGCTTATTTTCCTTGTCAGTTACTTGGCCTTTGATAATTGTTTCTTGGGCCAAAAGAGGTAAAAAGACACAAGAGATTATAGCGGAGGTAATTAAATTCTTCTTAAGAAGTCTCGTTCTTATTAACCTCATCCTTGCCTCCTTTTCTGGGCCTAATCAGCTTTCCAATTGATGGATTTATTTTATTTCTTGTTTGCTTTCGCTAAGTTGCCTACCTCGGAGCTAGAATTTTTTTCTGGCTAACCTAGTCAGGAAAGTTCTCTTAGTAGTTTGGTCAATTAATTAGAAGTTATTATAAACTCCTTTTCTTTGAAACAAGAAGATAAACCAAAATTGTCGTCAACATCAACCCGAAGTTTGTAATGACCAGGCTGGAAATGGCGAAGACGGAAGGAAGTCCGGATCTGACTTTCAGTCAAATCTGAAATTTCATGTTCTAAAGGAGATAACGAAATAAACAGGTTATTGTCCTTAAAAAAGCTTAATTTGACCTGCAATTTGCCTTTTCTGGTTTCGGGGTTGAGCTGGATATTATAAACCTCAAATTCAAGAGTTAGTTCTTCATTTTGGCTAAATACATTTTTTAGATATTTTAAACTCAATAAATTTGCCTCTTTGGCGGCTGAGCTCATTAAGAAAAGATCGCTCATGGCCAATTTTCCAGTTTTAAAATCAGGCGAAGTTATTTTTTGGTGGAAGGTGCCTATTTTTCCTGACCAATTATCTAGCACAAGGAGATGAAAGCCATATTCTCCTGGCGGCAAATGGATAATCATTGGCCAGGAAGATGGTGAGGCCAATGGCCAAGAGGCTCCTTTAATTTCAGAGGGCCAGGTATAATCTTGAGTTTTTTCAAGAATCTTTTCACCCAGGCTGTTACTTATATTGAGCATGACAGTGATTGAATAGCCAGTTTGGTTTCCCCTGACTTTTTTTTCAAGCGAGTCTAAGGGCAGACTAATCAAAATAATTATTTGATTATTCTCAGCTGAGCCTTTTCTGATCAAGGTCTCGCAAGTAAAAGGAACCAGATTATAATTTACCTGAGTGGTAATGATTGCCCGCAATCTATCGGCCTTTTCAAAAGGATTGCTTAAAGCTTCGGCCAAAATTTCAAGTTGATTGAAAAAGAGATGCGTAGCCTGAAGGTTTAAAGGGAAGACTTCGTTTCCTTTATAACCAAGACTTATCTCTAGCTTATAATCTCCGGTGCCATAAGCATCAATAAAAACGAATTCAAGGGTATAAGGAAGGTTAGGGTTAGGTAAATTCCAATAGGTCCAGTCTTCCTTGATAGCTCCTTGATGGGTAAGAGAACCTCGGCCATAGGAATAATCATGTTGGATTTCATTTGGTGGGCCTAAAAGAATAAAGACTCGACCGCGGTCAGTTTTCCAGCCTGGAATTCCACCATAGCCAAAGAATTTATTGGCAAAGGCAATGCGTCGATAATAGGCCAATTTGAATTCATTTTCCGGAGTTTCTGGATTCGGATCCCTTTTTTTCCAAAAATTCTCAATAAATTTCCCTCTTTCTATTTCATTTGGTAGATTAAGGAAGATTTCCTTTTCGGCCGGGGTAATAATATAAGGCACAACTTCCTCCAGCCAAAGTTTCGAATGCTCGCTCAAAGGTTCCCTTGTTTTTTCCTGAAGCCAAGGAAAGGCACCAAGAAGAAGAAAGCTGGATAAGACAACGAGAATAATCGAAACGCTGGATATATTTTTCATCCTTTTAGCCATTAACTCTGATTGGTTATTGTTTTCCACTGCGATGTATTTTAAATTAGCCAGAGACAAAAGGCAAAAGCCAGCCACGTGAAAATATAAGAAAAGAGAAAAGAGGAATAAATTCACTCGTCAAGTTCGGGTGATCAATTCATCAGGTGAGGTGGCCAAGATCAGTTCAGGAAGTTTACCTCCCAAGCCAATAAAATCGCCTTTAACGACAACGATTCCTTCAGCTCCTATTTTTAAGAATTTATTAATTGTTTGTTCCATTTCCTTTGGATTTTCTTTTTTAATTTCGTTACCCAAAGCTGTAGCTAAAGCATCAGCCAGGATAGGGTCAGCCGCGAAAACAGTAACCGCCTCAGCCTGTCCAAAACTAAGAGAATGTCCCATAGTTCCAGAGGAGGTAGCTAGACCAAAGATTGTTTTTCTCGGCCTAATTCTGAAAGCCAAGTTTCTAAACTTTTCTCCAGCAAATAAACCAACCACCACAGGTTCGCTGATGTACATAGCTATATCGCCGCCATTTTCGAAAATAACTTGTTTAGCCCCATGGCGAACCATAGCTCTAACAGCCAAGTAAGCAATGGCCCCAGCCACCGAGGCCATAGGACCGACCTTAGCGGTAAATGAAGCTTTGGCCATTAGTTGGATAATTTCAGGTGCTTCTTTGCAGGGAGCGATAGGTTGCAAACTGAAGAGAAAATCAGGATGACGTGAAAGGTAATCTTCCAGAACCAATCGCTGAAAAAGAACCTCCGCTTCAGCCACTTGAAAATATTTTTCTTCAGCCACGATCGTAGCTATCGTTTCCTTTATTTTTAATCTAAATTTTTTTAGGGACATAGTTAAACCTTGATGGCGATGGCTTTTACTGGGCAAGCATCCAAGCAGAGACCGCAGAGCTGACAAGCTTCTTCCTGAGCCTTGATTTTCCAATGGTCATCCCGGTTGAAGACATTAAAGGGACAAAGTGACAGACAAAGGCCACAATGGAGACAAGTGTCCTCGTTCTTAGCTAACTTTTTTCCTTCTGGAACAATTGGCGGTTTTTGAAGAGAAATATTGATATAGCCAGGTTCTTCTTTTAAAGGCTTAGTCGAGCCCTTTCGGGCTAAAGTTTCAACCGGTAATGTGATCAAGAAATCCCCATTTCGGATTTGCTCTTTTAAATATTCAGCGATTTTTCGGGCCATAAAAAGGCTAGAAAGAGGCGAGGTTTTTATTTTTTGACCCTCAATTTCGACGTAGCCTGATTTGAGTTGAGCATAACTAACTCTTTTAATTACCGGTCTACTTCTCGAGGAAACGCCATAATCAATAATGTTGGTAAAAATTTCCTCGTCTGAAATACCAGTTTTTTGGGCGATCTTTTCATTAAGGACAGGAATCGGTACACCAATACCTACATATAAGGTGCAACCGTATTTTTCAAACGTAGCCGCTCTAAGAAATTCGCTGGACATTTCTTTGAGATTTCCTCGGACCATTAAGGTAGCAAATCCTGTTTCGGGTGAATGTTGAGTTCCATGGCCAATGATATAACCTTGAGCTCCACCAAGGAGAATTTTTGTTCCTAGACCGATGGTCTCAAAATCAGGATCATTCTGAAGTGGCGCCAACTCGCCAGCACCGGAAAAGGTGATGTTTCCTCTTTCTGGTAGGAGTTTCCCCATGTAAGTATAAAGTGTTTTTGAACTGGAGTTAATGGCTGCGTTATAACGCTGATAGCCGTTTCTTGGATTAAGCATAATCGCTTCATTAATGGTTTCTAAGGAAATAAAGGTCTCAATAGATTTTCTGGGATAACAATCTGTACCATAAGCTTCAGCTCTTAATAAAACCTGTTTCCCCTTAACTAAATCTTCGATGACCTGAGCCCCGCCATAATTGATATGGAAAGTTTCTGAAGGTTCTGTGGCTCCAAGATAAGCATCAACGGCCGCGATTCCAGTATAAGCCGGAACGTCATTTAACCAGACCTTAGCCATTTTAATCGGGGGGTCAGAATGGCCAAAATTCAGAAAAACTCCTGAAGAGCACATAGCGCCAAAAGTAGCTGTCGTTACCACGTCTATTTCTTTAAAAGCTCTTGAAGAGCCTATCTCTTTGACTATTTTTGTCATTTCTTCAGCCGTAACCACAACGGCCTGTCCTTTTTTAATTTTCTCGTTAATTTGTTTTAATGTTTTTCTCGTCATTATAACCTCCAAAAGATTTGAATTAGGGTTATTGAGCTTGATGAATTGAGGAAAGATTAAATCTTTTCTGATAAGAAGCGCCGGACCCAGAGGCTTAGGGAGGCCTTTGACTCTGAACGAGCCGAGCCCGAGAGGCTCTTACTCTAGCCTCTGGCCCGGCCAGACATTATCATAGTTGAGCTGATTTCAACGATTTTTATGAGGAGGGATGTCTCTTTTTTCCAAGTATTATTTTGGCTTTTTATAAAAGTTAATCTAACCGTCCACATTTCAGGGTTAATTTTACCGCAAAATAGGCCGACGTCAAGACTAAATGCTCAATTTTGTCAAAATTTTTTTATAGCTTTCCCTTTCTTTCTTAGTCTTGACTAAAGCCAAGTCTTGAGTCAAAATAAAAAACCTTATTTATTAAATCGATAGGAAAAATGCAGAAAAAGAATCTTCGATTAAGATTAAGCCAAGCTGTCTTTATTTTTATTTTAGTTAGTCTAATCTTTAGTCCTTTTAGTTTCTCTGACGCCCCTAAATTGATAGATAAAGATGGACGGATTTATCAATTAGCTGAAGGTATGGCACAAGAAAAAGGAACATCACCGGTTAAAGCTGAGATTTTTTGGCTGGGTAATTCCTCACCAGATCTTATTCAAATTGGTATTTATTTTCAAATCCAACCTGGTTGGTATTTATATTGGTTAAACCCAGGAGAAGCTGGTCTTCCGCCTCAGGTTAACTGGGAATTGCCAGCCGGATTCAAAGAATTGAAGCTTGAATTTCCCCTGCCTTCAAAATTCTATAGCTCGGGGTATCTTGTTTATGGTTATAAAGAAGAACTTCTTCTGCTAAGCCAAATCTCTACGCCTAAAAATTTTTCAATTCCGGCTACACAACCAACCATCCTGAAGGCAAAAATTGATTGGATGGTCTGTCGAGAGAGTTGTCAAATCGGTAAAGAAGAATTGTCTCTTGATTTATCATTGATTAAGCTTGAGCAAAAGAGAAAGGCTGAGATTCTTTTGAAGAGATTTAAGGAGAAGTTTCCTAAATCAGCTGAAGAGATAAATGTTTTCTTGAAAGAAGCGAAAATTATTAATTTCGAAGAAAACAATCTATTCAAAGAAGTTCTTATTTCTTTAAGACTAGAAGGCAAAGATATCCATCAGATTGTCGATTTTTATCCTCTGCCCATAGATAACTTTATCATTGAAGCCGAAAAGACTAAATATAAATCTGGATTAATCGAACTTTATTTAAAGCCAACTCTCAATGAGGCGAAAATTGAGAAAATAAAAGGACTACTTGTTGCAGTTAATTCTTGTTATTCAGTTGAATTTTCCTTGAATGAAGCTTCGATTCTAGAGAAAATATAGCAATTTAATTAGGAGGTTAAAGAATGATTAGGAGATCAAAAAAATTTTTGGCTGTTATTTTTCTTTTGGCTGGGTTGATTATTTGGCCTTATTTGCTCCAGGGTCAAGAAAAAACGCCAGAGATAGGTTCCTTGGCTCCTGACTTTACGCTTAATTGCTTGGGCGGTAAGCCCCATTCTCTTTCTGACTACAAAGGGAAAATTGTAGTCCTGGAGTGGACGAATCCTAATTGTCCTTATGTGGTGCGCGTTTATAAAACTGATGGAATCATTCCCGCCTTGCAACGAAAATACAAAGAAAAAGGAATTATTTGGATAACGATTAATTCCACGCATCCAGAACATAAGGATTACTTGCCCCCTGAAAAACTCAAGGAAATATATGCTGATTGGCAGGCAAGTTATTCCCATTATCTAATGGATCCAGATGGCAAAGTAGGGCGATTATATGGGGCCAAAACCACTCCCCAGATCTTGATTATAAATGCTGAAGGCAAGTTAGTTTACAATGGAGCTCTTGATGACGATCCTCGGGGGCAAAAAAGCAAAGATCAAAAGATAAATTATGTGGAGTTAGCTTTGGAGGCTCTGCTTGAGGGAAAAGAAATCGCTACCCCCTTAACTCAACCTTACGGATGTACAGTCAAATATAAATAAAAAATTGAGATTAGTCACCCCTACTGCCTAAAATTAAAGGCCAAAAATAAGCTTTAAGAAAGGATAAAAATATTTATCTTTTAGTAGTGAAGCCAATTGGACGGCAGATATAATACATGCCACCGCCACCACCGCCGCCACCACCGCCACCGATGACTCCGCCCATGTCAACCCCAATACAAAAATTGATAGGAACACTATTGCAGGCGAAAACACAGCAACAGGATATGGACGGGCCACCACAATAGCAGCTATGCCAACCAAGGTATTGTTCGCAGCCGCCGGTCGGTTGCGGTCTTTGGTCGCCGAAAAAATCACTTTTTATCTTGAGAATAAGGGCAGCAAAGGCTGCATCATACTGAGGAATTTGACGGGAGTTCCAAGCTTGCCTTATCTGATAGATTAAATCGCTATATTTTTGATTAAAGCGAAGATCAAGCCGATTCAAAAAGTCGTTCATTTGCTCGTCAGAGACTTCAGTTATTCTGGAGGGAGGGCTTCCAGGACCTTTAAACTTGACCGCTTGTGCGGGTAAAGAAGGTAAAAAATAAAAGAAAATAATCCCAATTAAGGTGACTATCATTAAACTCTTGACCGCCTTCATTTCTTTAACCTCCCTTTTCCTTAACTATTTAGATGTTTACAAGAAATTTATTTTCGCTGTCAAGAGAAGAGAAAGCCGCAAGGCAGAAATTTTGGGTTAGATTTGACAAATAATTATAATTATTATAAAATTAAAATTTGTCTAAAATAATTTTAAATTATAAGAAAGGAATTGAAAACAGTTAAACCTAAGGAAGGGCATTAATCAATAGCTGATTTAAATCTAAGTTGAAAGAGTTAAAGATGGGCAATTGGACAATTGAAGAAATAAAAAATTTTCTAATCAAAAATGGAATTAGACCCTCTTTTTATCGATTGAAAATATATCAATATTTGCTAAATGAAAGAACTCATCCGTCGGCTGATGAGATTTTTCTCTATTTAAAAAAAGAAATTCCGACAATTTCCAGGGCCACAATTTATAATACACTCAATCTTTTTCTAAACAAAAGATTAGTTCAATTGATTAATCTGGAAAGAGATGAAGCTCGTTATGATGCCACTCTTTCTTGGCACGCTCATTTCAAATGTTTAAATTGTAATAAAGTTTTTGATTTTCATATTGAAAGCCTAAAACTTAAGGGGGTGGAGGGATTTCAAATTTTGGAGAAGCAACTTAACCTGGCAGGTTATTGTGCCCAATGCCAGAAAAAATAAATTTTAAGGAGGCTAAAATGGAGGACAAAGGAATGCTCTTAATTGGGGAAAAACTTCCGGAAATGGAAGTTCACACGACCCATGGGAAAAAGGTTTTACCTAAGGATTATTTAGGTAAATGGCTGGTCCTTTTTAGCCACCCGGCTGATTTTACCCCTGTTTGTACCACTGAATTCGTTTCTTTTGCTAAAAATTACGAGAAGTTTAAAAAACTTAATGCGGAACTCCTCGGCTTGTCAATCGATCAAGTTTTCAGCCACATCAAATGGGTCGAATGGATTGAAAAAGAGCTCAAGGTGGAAATTCCTTTCCCCATTATTGCTGATGATTTAGGTAAAGTAGCGACCGCTATGGGCATGCTTCATCCAGCAAGTGGGACAAAAACAGTTCGAGCTGTTTTCATCATCGATCCTGAGGGAATTATCCGCCTCATCCTCTATTACCCAGCTGAGGTTGGCCGTAACATAGCTGAAATTTTGCGTGCGCTTGAGGCCTTCCAAGTTTCGGATGAACACAATGTGGCGATGCCGGCTAACTGGCCGAATAATGAGCTCATTGGTGACCGGGTGATCGTTCCCCCGCCCAGTAATATTAAGGATGCTAAAGAAAGGCCAAAGCAATACGAATGTTTTGATTGGTGGTTCTGCCACAAGAAAATCTGAAAAAGTTAATTTAGGTCTTAATTAATGGCCCTTCTGTTGTTAGCATCAGGAGCTAAGTTCTGTCTACAAAAGTTTTTTATCTTGCAAAACTGGTCTTCGAGACAGCGGGTGCTGGGAATAACTGAAAAAGTTTCAATTTTTGAGCTTTTCTTTAAGGAGAGGGATAGAAATTCCCTTTGAGGAGGCGTGACTTTTTGTTAGGCAACAAAAAGGTGTGATTTAAGCAAATAAGGGTTTTTCCATGGGGCTGTCTTAGAGGCAGCCCCTTTTTTAGGGGGAAAGTCGTAACCTTCATTTTGTCGCCGCTAATTTTTTAATTAGCACGGTAATTTCTTTTTTGGCCCCAATGGGCAGACGAATTTTCTGCCAGGTCTTGCCGCCAGATATAGTTTGAATATTCTGGCCAGCCATAAGGACTTGGTATTTGCCGTCGGGAAGGCCCAGGAGTTTCATTTCGGTTTGATGATGCTTGGCCGGGACTGGTGCCCTGTTTTCCAAAACAAAACTGATTTCTGACAAATCATCATCGAAGATAATTGGCCGATTCGAAGCGAAGCCATTATGATCAAACAAAAGATGAAAGCGCAGGTTGCCTCGAATTAAATGGAAACGGCGGCCAAGCCCATCCATAGGAATAACTTCATTCTTGTTTCCCGCCTTCTTTAGCTGGCCGCCATAGACGAAAAGACCGAACAATGGGTCCTCAGCCACCACCGTGGCCGCTGCCCGGAGATAGGCCCCATATCCCAAATCGATTTCAGCGCTATAAGGCCAAGCCCCTCGAGGCTGCTCAACTCCAATCCAGCTTCGGCCATAGGCCTGAGAGACAAAAGCGCTGCCGGCTGCGCCATCATTTTCTTTTCCTGGATACCAATAACCATAATTTGTCTCTGGCGTTCCGGTGTTCATTAGGGCCCAGGAGCTTAGAATAGAGGCATAACCCAGACGAAGATACTTAAAAGGGTCAGGCGCATAATATAAGGCATAATCCAGGATGGCCCAGCCTCCCATCTGAGACATATACCGCATTGAACCTTCCACTCCAAGCTGCCAATAGGAGGTTTCCAGCCAGCCTCGGCAAACAAGATTTCCAGCAATTTCCTCCCTCATAAAGTCTTCAGCCTCGGCCAAACTAATTTTTAAAGAATTATCTCCTTGCTTAGCTTTTTCGACGGCATAACGGGCAAAGGCATGATGGGATTCAAAGCCAGTCGGGTCAAAAGGATATTCCGAGTGAAATAGGTTGGGGCGATTCTTAATGAAATGACGTACTTTCTCCTCCCATTTAGCCTGCAAGGCTTCGGCTTTTTCTTTCCAGCCAACAGCATAAAGCTCTTCAATTAAATCAGCGATTACGAGTTCGTCATAATTGCCCACATCGTTGGCTGACCAGCCAGCCACTTGCTCAGGAACAGTATAAAAAGCCATGGCTGTTCCGTAGGCTCGCTCAAGATAGCCTTCTTTATCCAGATAACTGACAAGCTCAGGGTAAAACTTGGCCACGCGATACATATTCCAATAAAGATGAATGACATGGGGGTAGTCGAATACCCGCCAGACATGATAAATCCAGCCGTCTCGGTCTTGTGGTCCAGAGTCGCGGTTCTTTTTCCAGTTATCAATTCCATAGATTGCATAGGGATATTTTTCTTTATCGGTCATTTGAAGTTTGCCCCAAACAAAATTCTTGAGATAATATTCGACGGCTTCAATTTCCTGGCGCATGGGATAGTCGACATTTTTGCCAGCGACAAAAGGAGCTTTACACAAACCAGGATCGTCGCAAGCCACAATATAATCCAGCAATCCACCCGTATCATCAGGGCTGCGAAGCACTTTGGCTCGCATATCCCACTCGGAAAAAAGGCCGTTGTACCATTTTGAGGGATCGCGATGCTGCTGTTTGCTCACCAGAAAGGCAGCTCTTTTTTTAATGAGGGTGGCAATAGGTTCGGTGACGAAAAATTCTAAAATCATATATAAATTTCGACCGAAGTTAACGGTCAATTTGTTTTCGCCCAGCCGAGAAAACTTGACTCGATAGATCCGCGTATCCTTGGCTTTTTCACCCAAATCTTCAATTTGGGTTTGTTGAGGAAATTCAGGAACGATCGATCTAATCGGGCTTTTGGTGCGAATGGAAATCATGGCCTCAAGTCCAAGAGGAATCGTCATTCCTGGAACAACTTGAATATCGAGTAATCCCTCTTCATAAAGAATTTGCCTAATTTCATCGTAATCATTTGCCCAGCGAAATTTAAAGATCCAGGTAATTTCATCGTTAGGCGAAAATTTAGGGGATAAAGTAACCATGGTTTGAGGTTGTCGCCAATTGCCGCCTCTAGCTCGCATTTCCTCGCCTAATTTTCCGGAATGGATGAAAACTCCATTGCGGTCAAAATATTCAAGTTTGGCCGGCGTAAAGTTACGCTCATTTTTGGCTGGTTCAAAAAGAGGACAAGTGAAGACCGGGATCATGACTAAATATGGTCCTTCGCTATTTGGACGCATCCAGAAGAGAAAAGAATTATGTCCTGAAACAAACAGGTGCTGGTGAACGCGTTGAGTATAAGTAATTTCTTTATCCCAGCGTTTTTCGGTGTTAAAAGGTAAAGAAAGAATCACATCTCCTAAAACAATCGGTTTATGAGTTAGGTTTCGCGGATGAATAGTCCAGTATAAGGCGTTGCCCTCAATTCTAAATCTTTGAGTAAGTTCAATATCAGCATAGTAGTCGTTCCAACCTGATTCATTATAGACCACTAAAAGTTGCGGCCAGGGATCTAAAGGATTATTGCTAAGTTGGCGGTATTTATTCTTTGGATCCCGCGTGGAAAATTCTTGCCATTCATTTTCGCCCATCCGATAACGAATAGTTATATGACCAAGGGTTTGATAAGGCGCAATGTATTCAGTGTCATATTTATCATGGGCGTACTTCAAGCTGACGACACCATCTCGGCCAAATTTGACCTTGAAAGGCGAGGAGCTAGTAATTTCATTTTGGGCTAAAAGGTCGGGTCTTGCCCCAGAGACGAAAAGAGAGACAATAAGAGAGGTAGCTAGAAGAAATTTCCAGAGTCTCATTTTTTTCCTCTAAAGATTAAAATCATCGAGACCCTTACATTCATCTTAAATTATCTTGATGAATTTAACCAGTCAAGAAGGAAGAAGAGTGGTTGGTGAAGCTCGCCGACTCAACCAAGCTGAAATAATAGGGCGGTAGCTTGACATCGCTGTCAATCGCAATTTATCATCAACGAGGCGAAAGAGTCGTTGAGTGACTTGGGAAGGTTTTAAAATAACTTAAAAATGAAAACTGCCTCGAGAGGATTTCAGATTTTTGTCAAACCAGCAGGCGCAGCTTGTAATCTGGCCTGTAGTTATTGTTATTATTTAGAAAAAGGGAAGAGCGGCGCTAAAAATGATCCGAAACATATGCCCGAAGATTTGCTTGAAAATTATATCGCCCAGCATATCACTGCTTCACCAGACGAGATCATTCGTTTTTCTTGGCACGGCGGTGAACCAACTATCCTTGGCGTTGATTATTTCCGCAAAATCGTAGAGATTCAACGTCGTTACTGTCCTCCAGGCAGAAAAATTGCTAATGGCCTCCAGACCAATGGAACCCTTCTCGATGAGGCATGGGCCCGTTTTCTCAAAAAAGAGGGATTTGCTATTGGCCTCAGCTTGGACGGCCCTCAGCAGATACACGATCGTTATCGATTAACATCCAATGGTCGTCCAACCTTTACGGCTGCTCTGCAGGGTTATGAAATTCTTAAAAAATATAGTGTCCCGACTGATATTCTCTGTGTCGTAGGGGCCCATAATGTCCAGTATCCAATAGAAATTTATAATTTTTTTAAAGAAATTGAGGCGACCTATATAACTTTTCTGCCTCTTGTTGAAAAACAAACAGGTTCTGGCGATAAGGTGACACCAGAAAGCGTTTCATCTGAGGCCTGGGGTGATTTTTTATGCGTTATTTTTGAAGAGTGGCTGGCCCGCGACATCGGCCGGATCAAAATTCAGATTATCGAGGAAGCTACTCGAGTTGCTTTTGGGCTTGAACATTCAGTCTGCATTTTCAGACCTATTTGTGGCGATATTCCAGTAGTTGAACGAAATGGCGACTTTTATTGCTGTGATCATTTTGTTGATGATGATCACCTCGTAGGTAATATTCGAAAAACGCCTTTAATTAATCTTCTTGAAAGCCCAAAACAGAGAATGTTCGGCTTAGCTAAACTTGAAAAACTTCCGCGTTATTGCCGCTCCTGCGATGTTCTCGAGATGTGCTATGGAGAATGCCCAAAAAATAGATTCAGGCTCACACCTGATGGCGAGCCCGGATTAAATTATCTTTGTTCTGGCTATAAAAAATTTTTTACTCGGATAAAACCATTTGTTGAGGCCGTGGCCGCTGAATGGCGTCGGCAAAAATCTAACTTATAAACTAACTTTTAAGCTTTTCTTTGAGAAAAGCGATTGTCCGTCGCCAAGCCAGAGTTGCCGCTTCTGGATGATACCGAGCCCCGGTATCGTTCATGAAAGCGTGGCTAGTTCCTTCGTAAATATAAATTTTATAATCAACCCCAGCTTTCTTGAGAGCTTCTTCAAATGGGGGGATGCCAGCGTTAATCCTGTCGTCTTTTTCAGCATAATGGATGAGCATAGCTGCTTTGATTTTCGGGACATCTTCAGGTGCTGGCTGGAGGCCATAGAAGGGGACAGCGGCATCTAAATCGGGACAATTGACGGCTACTTGGCTGGTAACTCCACCTCCCCAACAAAAACCCATAACCGCAACCTTGCCTGTGGTTTGTGGATTGGTTTTAAGGTAAGCGACCGCGGCCACGAAATTTTTAATGTTTTCCTGGCGATCGAGTTTCTGAATGAGAGCTCTGGCCTCATCAGGATTGGCTGGAGTTCCTCCAAACGGTGACAGGGCATCGGGCGCAATGGCATGAAAGCCTTCTAGGGCCGTGCGCCTAGTTATATCCTCAATGTGAGGTACAAGGCCTCTATTTTCATGGATAACAACAACTCCTGGCAATTTTTCACGGGTTTTTGGCCGAGCTTCATAAGCTCGTATTTCCCCACTTGCCCCTAAGTATTTAATGTATTTCGTTTCTAGACGGGGATCATCAGGCGGCACAATTTGAGATGAAGAGTGGCTTCTTTTCATGAAGGAAAGGTTTATAGGGAAAGCTCTCAGGGCTCCTACGGCCGACACTAGGCCGCCGATCAGTTGAGCCAGAAACTTGAAAAAGTTACGTCGACTTAAAATGCCGAGTTTAAGTTCCTTAAAAAGGCTGTTATTTTTATCAAACATTTTTTATTCCTTTTATTGATTTTTTCCACGCGAGGTCTATGCTATTTAGCCTTCTTTGTCTTGTCAAGGATCGTTGGTTTTTTGACCTAATTCAGGTTGATTGCCCCTAGCAAGTCAAAATCGACTCAAAAATTTTTGCTACAGATAAGAAGAAGAATTCATCTCTTTTTTGCTTGCTCAGGGGATTTGTTTAAATTATAAGCTTTTGAGCTAATTCAACCACATAGCGGGCTTCGACTAAGGCCTCTTTGGCATCTTCTTCTGTATATTCTTCGGTAGGTATAAAATCAATGTCGCCATAAAAGGCAAGCTCTCTTTCTTTTCGCAGTCTCTTAGAAATTTGAGCCAATTTCTCGACACTAAGGGCGATTTCAGGAGGAAACTTTTCCCGATGTTCAATCAGAAGACCGCCAACATCATGAATTTTTGGTGGTTCTATCCCGACAAAACGAAGCATTCCCTTGAGGGCCAGCTCAACTGTTTCCTGGGCTTCTCGGACAACGTCAGAGTAAGCTTGTTTTTGAAAAAGCAAATCAAGCACATCCAGTCTGGCCATTGCCTTTTTTAAATAGCTATGGGCCAAGGTTCGATTAGTCATATTTCAAACTCTTCGCAGGGTTTATAATCAGGCTTTAGCTCCCAATACCAGAAATCACCTTTCCAGATGCGGCGGGCTCCAAGCTCTTTTAATCTTTGACGAAGACGATTTAAAATCCTAGAAAAAAAACCGTTCTGATCATAAAGAAGGCGAGCATCTTCAATCATGTCAAAGAAAAGGGGGCTGCCAAGCTCAGCTTCTTGGGGCGTTTTCAGAATAGGGGAAAGTTCCGTGTATATTCCTTCTTTCCTCAAAGAAATTAGCATTGGTTCTAATTTTTTTTCAATTTCCAAAAATTCAGTTACCCGTCTCATTCGACCTTTGGGCAATTTATCAACGATGAGGAGGAGATCAAAATCAGAATCAGGCCGGTAGGTCCCCCTTCCCATTGAACCAAAAATGACTAGAGAAACCAATCTTTCCCCATAAAATTTTTTGACTTCCTCTAAAATTCTTTTTTCAAATTCAGCTAATTTTTCTTTAAGCAATCTTAGCTCTTGCTCTTATTTATTTAAATTTCAACCAAAATTATCATGCTTCTAGAAAAAAGTCAAAGCTATCTCTTTTTAATCGTTGATAATGTATCCAGCCAAGACACTTTCTTTTCTTTCTTGTCATCCGATATAATCTGGCTACTGGCAGAATATTCCTTGTCCCTTTCAAGGCTTTAATCAAAGCTTTCCGGGCTAAGGCTGGCTTGCCTTGTAAAGCCCTCACCAAAAAGATCAAATTTCCAAATTTAGCCAGAAACGATTATTTGAAAATCTTAAAATTTTTAATGATGACTGCAATTAATCTAAATATAGATAAGCGACAATCCTTTCGATGTTGCCAAGCAATTGAGAAATTATATATAAAATCGAAGAGAAAATTAGGGGGTAGCTTAGTTATTTCTTTCCAAAAGTTAGATAAAAAACTAAATTTTATGGAGGGCCAATATAATTTTAATAAATTAACAACCCGATCTATCTCTGCTTGTCTTAAAATGCTTTGATACATATTATATTTGGGAAGATGCAATTTATTAAAATCTTCCTCCTTAATGATCTTCTTTTCCAAAGAAAAATTAGCTAACTTGGTTTTAGGATAAGGAATATAGAGGTCAAAAGCGTAAGCATAGGGCTTTATTTTTCTATTTAATTCTATAGTTCTCCAAGCTTCGACAAAAGTTTCTGTCGGCAACCCCATCATATTAAATGTATAAAATTTTATTCCATTTTTTCTGAGCCAGTTAGCCATACGAATTATTTGGTCATCTTTAACTTTTCTGTTTAGAATATCGCTTCGAATTCTTTGACTTCCAGATTCAATCCCAAACTTCACCAGGTCACAGCCTGCTGTTTTCAAGGCAATTATTAAGTTTTCAGATATCCTTTCAGGCCTTATATGACAAGTAAAAGGGATGCTTATTTTTTCTTTATATTTTCGGCAAAAATCAAATGTCCACTCGTCATTAATCACAAAAGTTCCATCTTGAAAAAGAAAATATTTGGGATGATATTTTTTCTTAATTATTTCAAGCTCGGCGATAACATTATCTACTGACCTATATCTTACATAGTGTTTTTTCGGCCAATTTGATATTTCTTTGAGCGAAACATTAAAGCAGTAACTACATTCAAAGGGGCATCCTCTTTTGGTCATTACAGGTGCAAAGTAAATATTCTTGCGGAAATATTTATAACGGCGGTAAAGTTCTCTATCAGGAAAGGGTAAATTATCTAAATTCTGTTCAAAATAATTAATTTGATTTTTGACAATTTTTCCGTTTTCTTTAAACCAAATATTAGGAACATCCCAAAAACTTTCTTTTTTATCTATTTTATCGAGTAAAATAGTCATTGAAGTTTCAGCTTCACCGACGCAAACTAAATCAATATTTTCATCTTCAATGATTTCAGGAAAAAAAGTTGCATGAATTCCCCCCACTATTATCGGCGTTTTAATCCCGGAACGTTTTAATCTACTTGATGTTTTTCTTACAAAATTCATTTCCATAGTCATAGCTGAAAACCCAATTAAATCAGGTCGAAATACCTCGATATCACGGCGAAAATCGTCAAACCTTCCTATGGAAATGATGCACTTATGGCCATGAGCTTTGATGGCCGCCGAGATATACATGGGACCAAGTTTTTCATACCATAGCTCATCAAGAAATAATAAGGTCGCCATCTAGCTTAAAAAGGCTAATTTTCCCATCGTATTTTAACATGAAAGCAAAAATATATAAAATCAGAGAAAAACCAAAAAAATGTAATCTACTTAAGACTTGAAAATGAATATTTGGCTTAGTTTCAATGCCTCCTTGACAACCAAAAGCTAAGAATGACGGTGCTCAAAGAAAGGCCATTTCCATAGCCTTTAGCTATCTCTGAAAAAAATCAGTAAGAAACGAAAAAGCTTTCGCTTCCTTTCTCTCCCGAGCTTGAGCTAATTTGTAACCAATTTCCCCAAAAAAGGCGAAACCACAGGCTCTGCTTTGATTTTTTGGTATTTTCCTCAGAGGCCGAAAATTCTTTTTGAATGATTTAGAGATCTTCGAGACAAAAAGGTATTTATGCAAGTTAGATTTATCTAAGCCAGTATGGTTAACTATTTCGCTGATTCGGGCGCTTCCCAAGGAAATAGCCTTGAGTATAGCCATATAATTCGTCAGTTGGCGCAACTCTTGGCGGAGAAGAAATGCTCCTTGGCTGAAAAGCGTGTTAGGGAAAGTCGTCTATAGCAACGACAATTTTTTCTTTGAGATTCTGGCGAAAATATTCAAAGAATATTTTGTCATTGTCAAATCCCTTTTCTTTTAGAATCAAATCATCAAAAAGTTCTCCCACCAACTGGCCAAGCATTTTCAGGTTTTCTTATTCGATGTTCTGCTGGGCAAGAAAATATAAATGAGGCTTATTCTTAAATATTTTTTTTATTAGCTCTGTTTTTTTATTAGCTCTGTTTTTCCGATACGACGGCGACCATAAATAATGATAAGCTGAGATTCTGAAGAACTCCGCCATTCTTCTAGGCTCTTTATTTCATTTTCTGAATTGATAAATTTCATCGCCTCTATAAAAATCTACCCGTAAGTAGACTACTCGAAAGTAGACTACTCGAAAGTAGACTTTTTTTAAGCTGTAATTAATGAAGGCCCCTAAAATGAAAGCTTGAAGACGTTTTTTTAAGAGTAAATTTTGCAAAAACCAAAGCCAAAAATGAGAAGATATTTCCTTTATTTGAGTAGGTGCCAATTTTATAAATTGCCTAAAATTAAAGGACTAACTTAAGAAAAAGATTTAAGAAAAAGAAAAATATATGAGCCAAGTAAAATGCAAACTTCCTTTCTTTTAAGATTTTTATATTAAAAGAAGAGTTTACGATGGCTTCCTCTTCTTGTTGCCATATCTGTGCCCGAAAGAGGATTGTTGCTTGACAGATTCCGATAATAGAGTTTAACATTTGTGATGAAGGTGTCAAAGGTGATTTAAGTGGGTAATATACGTTTCAAACTGGAGGACAATCTTCATAAAAACCTCAAATGGCTGGTTATAGATGAAGGGATTACCATGAAGGAGCTCTTGGTTAAGGCCCTTCAAAAGTATGTAGACCGTAATTCTCCCTTACCTTCATTAGTCAACAAGAATAGGGTCAAAAAAGCACGGCCTAAGCCAAGGGGAAAATTAAAACGTGTCTGAATTAGCGAATAGAATCGTGCCTTTAATTGGAAAGAAGATTAGGCTGGAAAACCATTTTCCCCATCCCGTGCTTGTGGAGGCGGTAAAGCCGTTAGGAAACTCATTGGCCCTCCAGGTGCGGAGCGATGATGGAACAATAAAAGAGACCTTCCTCAGTGC
>JAOAFQ010000137.1 GCA_026416195.1 Candidatus Aminicenantota bacterium
TTGACATTTATTAACAGATTATTTTTTAATTAATACTCGAAGTTTGAATATGTGGACATGACATGGGCGATTGGAAGGAAATATTTGTTTTTGTAGTCGGGACATCTCCTCAAGTTATTACAGAAACAATATACGCACTTGGTACCGCAAAGCCTCCTATCTTTCCAGATGAAATTTATGTATTAACCACGGCAGTCGGAAAGCAAAATATTATTGAAACCATCATTAAAAAAAATATCATTGCCGAATTGATTAAGGAATATAATTTCCCGGAATTCAATTTAATTGAAAAGAACATTTTGGTCCCAAGAGATACTAATGGTTCTGAGCTTAATGATATCTGTTCATACCAAGATAACGAAATCATTGCGGACATGATAACTTCATTTATAAGAGAAAAGACAAGAGATCCGAATAGCAGGCTCCATTGTTCAATCGCTGGCGGTCGCAAGACTATGAGCTTTTATCTTGGCTCAGCCATGCAGCTATTTGGCCGTACCTGGGATAGACTGAATCACGTAATTGTGTCTCCTGAGTTTGAGTCCAACCCCGAATTTTTCTATAAGCCCAAAAAAGACCGCGAATTATCTGTTAGAACCAGAGATGGAGTTGAGAAGGTCGTTCATACACGCCAGGCCAAGATAATGCTGGCCGATTTGCCGTTTATTAGATTGGGTCCCAAGCTAAATCTAAAAGGCAGCACTTTCAGGGAATTGGTCCTTGAGAGCCAGAAGGAAATAGATTTGTTTGCCCGTCAGCCCGAGGTCTCGGCAAATTTGGCTCAAAGAACAGTCATCGTGGACGGGAAGGTCATATCTTTTTCTCCGATGATAATGTTTTTCTTTGTCTCTTTTTTGAGATTAAAAATAAATTCCTGCCTCCATCTGGAAAGACAATATTGCCTGGCATGCAAAGATTGCTATCAAGAGCTTGGTGAAATCTTTGGGATCGAGAGTATTAAGAAAAATATCTTAGATTATGACCGAATTTTTGGCTCCAAGCCTTGGAGGACAAGAGAATTCCTTAATAAATGGAAAGACGGTATACCAGCAGAGGTTTGTCGCCAGTACATAAGCAAATTGAACGCTGAGATTGAAACTAGCCTGAATGATGATTTCCAGGCGAGTTTATTAAAGGTAATCTCAATTAGAATCTATGCCAGCAGCCGCTATGGGATCAGGATAGAGAAAAGAAAGGTTAATATAGAATGAAACGTTTCAGAAACGTTTCTTTTGTTGATTATATAATCAGACATGATTATTATTAAAAGCGAGGTAATAAATCATGAGCAATTTTAATCGTGAATATCAAGCAATAATCCTTGCGAGTTTATTACATGATATAGGAAAATTCTCTCAGCGGGCGGGATATTCTTTCGACCTTAAGGCTCAGCTTGATGAATATGATTACTATAATTTTTGTAGAAGGACTGGGGAAGGGACGCAGGTTCGGTATTCTCATCAGCACGGGGCTTATACCGCAAAATTTTTCAGAACTTATTTACCCAATTATGATGACGTCGGCGTTCTGGCTGCTCTGCATCATGTGCCGGATAATGCCAATAATGACAGACAACGTTTTCTGGCCAAGCTGATTTCTACGGCCGACAGGATGTCGTCAGGAGAAAGAACGGAGAGGGATGAAAATGAAGAGTCGAGGTCGCCTCACGAAGAACCCATGCTCTCGATCTTCTCTCGTCTGGATTCAGATGAACTCAAAAATAAGAATACGGATGAATTTTATGTTCCGTTGGTGGCTTTAGAAGAAACCTTAGAATCGATATTTCCTGTTGCTGAGAAAAAGAAAGCCTTCAGTAGAGGAAGTGGTCGGGAGAGTTACAGATTATTATGGGATCAATTTATCGATGAATTATCAAGGCTCAAAAAAGACGATATGCTTATTCCAATTTATTACTTGCTTAATAAATATACTTTAACAATCCCAGCTGCAGTTTATAAAGATAAGCCTGATATTTCGTTGTTTCACCATTCAAAAAGTACAGCCGCCATTGCCTCGTGTCTATTTTTATTGAGTAATGATCAATTAAGGTCTGTTCAATTAGATGAAGAATATTTGAATAATATTCTGGCCGAGATAAAAGTAATAGAGAAAACATCCCCCGTAGATAAATTCAATTATATAAATAGGCAAGATTTTATTTTACTCGGCGGTGATATATCAGGCATTCAAGACTTTATTTATCAGGTAACCTCGGAAAAAGCCCTTAAAGGGCTGAGAGCCCGTTCCTTTTACCTTCAATTAATTTCAGAAATGATCGCTAAGAAAGTTCTTAGGGACTTTGATTTGACCGAAGTTAATCTTCTATATTCTGGTGGCGGAAATTTCTATTTGCTTCTTCCGATGTTGACTAGGGCTGAAGATAAAATAAGGGCTATCCAGAAAGAGATAGAAGCTGTTATGTTAACTGCTCATAACGGTAAACTATCTGCAGTTTTAAGCTGGCTGCCAGTATCCTACTATGATTTCTTTGTTGATTTTGCCCGTCTCTGGAAAGAAATTGGAAAACAATTGGCCATTGCCAAGAGGAAAAAATTTAGTTCATTGCTTTCTCCAGGAGAGCAGACTGAGTATAGAGAGAGAATTTTTGGCCCTTATGATGAAGGTGGAGAAAAAAAGGGCTGCCTAATTTGTGGGGAAGAGTTAGATATCCAATCAGAATATTGTTCATTCTGTGATAGTCTTATTCAGCTATCAAATGAACTGAAAAAGGCTGAAGCGATAATAATTTATCCGATCAATGAGCCCCAAAATAAAGACTGGTCTGAGAGGCCCTCTACCTGGTGGCAAGTAGCTGAAAGGCTAGGATATAAATATAAGCTGCTTGGGAATGAAGGAGCATCTAAATACCAGAAGAATTCTCTTATCATCAACTCTGTTAATTTTGTCGGTCGAGCGGATGGTTTTCTTTTCGTGGCTCGAAAGACAAATAGCTCTGGTGAAAATGAACCACTTACACTCGAAAATATGGCTGAAGCAGCTTCTGGAATTAAGAAGTGGGGGGTTTTAAGGGCTGATGTGGACAGACTTGGAGAATTGTTCCAGGAGAGGCTTGGTGAGAATAAGACAATATCAAGAGTTAGCATGCTGAGTTCAATGCTGTCGCTTTATTTTACCGCCAGGATGAGCCAGCTGGAAAAATGGGTAGAACAAAAACGTGTCTCTCCTGGTCTGGCAGATTATGTTTATACTGCTTACTCCGGCGGAGATGATTTGTTTTTATTGGGCCCCTGGTCTGTACTTTGTGAGTTGGCTAAAGTTATAAGAGACGATTTTGATAAATTTACCTGCGGCAGATTGACTATTTCGGCGGGCATTTATTATGCTCCTTCTAAGAAATATCCAGTTTATCAAGCGGCCCGGATGGCTGGTGAAACAGAAGAAAGTGCCAAAAATGCTGGTCGAAATAGAATAAACATTTTTGGTGAATCCATCCCCTGGGAATATCTACCAAGGGTACAGGAAATCGTTGATCTTTTGGTTAGTCTCATAACCGGAAAGAACGGCAAGACTGTTCCGCGCTCTCTGTTGAGTGTTCTTTATAGCATTTATCGAGAAAAGGAGTTGAAAAATGCTGGAAAAATTAAGATGGAAAGGGTATGGCGGTTGCACTATGCCTTAAAGAGAATGATGGTAAGAATGGGTCAGGACAAACAGGTAGAGCTTAAGAAGTTGTTAGAGCTTATTTTGATTAATTACGAAATATATCCTTATCTCAATATAGCCACTCGGGTGGCTGATTACTTAACAAGAAAATAAAAGGAGGAGAAATATGAATTATCAAAGAGCTCAGTCCCCGTCGAGACAGGATACCAAAAGTACCGTAATGATCGACGAGACCAGGGTAAAGAAAGTGTTGAATGGCGACATGGCTGAAATGAACAGTTATGCCGAAGAATTAGCTGTTCATTACGTTAGAGCAAACGAGAAGGAAAGACTGACAACTTCACAAATAAGAAATTTTCTCGATGAGATTCAAAAGATGAAAGATTATGACTCAAATAAGCTTCAGCTTCTAAGACCCAAATTGGCCTATGCCGCCGGTAGGCATAAAGGCCGGGTCAAAGACTTTAGAGACCTGATGGAGGTCGCAATAAAGAATACCAGGAAGGAAAATTTTGAATATTTTAAGTATTTTATTGAAGCCATCGTAGCTTATCATAGACTGCACGGTGGTAAATAAGTCAACTATCCAAGAAATAAGGAGGAAACATGAACCATTATTTGAAGGGAAAGGTCATAATAGTCGGGCAAATTGAGGTGAAAACTGGAATGAGAATAGGCGGTTCTACGAGCGGCCTAAAAATCGGGGGCCTTGACCTAAACGTTATTACTGACCCGGAGGGAAGACCTTATATTCCTGGCTCGTCCCTTAAGGGAAAGCTCAGATCTTTAATGGAAAAGAAAGAGGCGGCCAATAAAGCTGATTTCTGGAATGTTGAAGTAAAAGGCCAACTGTCTGGACATAAGTGTGAACGCGACCAAGATTATGCCAATTGTCCAGTGTGTAAAATATGGGGAATTGCGGTTTCTGATAATATAAAGCTACCAACCCCGACCAGGCTGATTGTTTGTGATTCTTATCTTGATTTAGAAAGCCTCGAAAAAATTAAAGACAATTTGGAACTTGAGTATACCGAAGTAAAATTTGAAACGGCTATAAACAGGCTGACCGGGACTGCTCTGCATGGAAGTTTAAGGCAAATTGAAAGAGTTCCCGCCGGAGCCAGGTTTAAGGATGTGGAGATGATTTATAATGTCTACGATGAACAAGACAAGGACCTGTTGAGAAACGTTTTTATTGCACTTGAGCTTTTAGAACATGATTATCTTGGAGGTATGGGCTCTCGCGGCTATGGCCGTGTCTCTTTCAATGATATCAAGATTTTTTGGAATAAAAAGGAAGACTATGAGAAGGGGCAAGTTGACCTAATTGCCGAGAGAGTTATCAACAAAGACCTGGGTACCACCCCAGCAGAAATAGTTAGAAATTTTACTCGGCTAAGAGAGAAACTCATTTAAGAAAACCATGAAGTACTTAGGTGTCCGTCTTAAACCAAAAAGCTTTTTGCATCTGGGAGATAGGGAAGGCTGGCTGGAAGGTAGTCGGGTTCACATTCCCTCTGATACCCTATTTTCCGCCCTTTGTCATTGCCACCTGTTATTGTATGGCGAAGCCGATTCCTTTATAGATGCTTTTAAGGGAGCAGAGCCTCCTTTTATTTTCAGCTCAGCTTTTCCTTATTGGGGTTCTGAACTCTATTTCCCTCTGCCAAAAAATCAATTGGCCAAAGATAAATTTCTGAAAAAAATAAAATACGTTAATGCGAGTTTGTTAATCAGGCTTCTGAATGGGGAATGTCTGGAAGACTTAAAGGATGAAATAGAGATCAACCAGGCCCTGGATTGTCTACCGAGACTTAATGGTAGCGGAAAACAAGCCGGAGGGCTGGTGCCCTGGCGGGTGGAAGATGTACCGCGGGTTTCACTAAACCGTTTTAATAACCATCCCGGTGAGAACTTTTTTTATTTTGGCCAGGTCAGTTATGTGGAAGATGCCGGTTTGTTTGTTCTGCTTAAGAATATAAAAAAAGGCTGGGAAGATAAGATCAATAGCCTCTTCAGGCTGTTATGCGACGAAGGAGTAGGAGGTGATAGGTCAGCCGGAAAGGGTCTTTTCCATCAGCCTGAAATGTTCGAGTTAGAAATCCCCCAAATAGATAAACCCGGAGGCCTTTACGCTCTATCTGCCTATTTTCCGAGAGAAAATGAGTTAATAGACATCGAAAGCGGTTTTTATGAATTAGAAGAAAGGAAAGGCTATATTTTCTCACCGGCTAATAGATCTTATCGGCGGCGTTCCATTCGTCTCTTCAGCGAAGGCTCTGTTTTCGCTGGACTGGACAAAAAAGGCTCGCTGGTGGATATAACACCCGCGGTCTTTGAAGTTCATCGGATATATCGGTATGGGTTGTTGTTTTCATTCCCCTGTAAACTGGAGGAAACATGAAAGCCAGAGTAAGAACCCTTTCTCCAGTCCATATTGGTTCCGGAGAAACTATTTCTCCCCTTGAATACTTTGTGGATAGCGGAAATGGTCGATTTTGCCTCTTAAATATGAATAGCCTGTTAAATGATGTGGGTTTCAACCGATACAGGGATGTATTTATCAAGGAGGCTGGCCTAACAAGAAACATACGTAAGATAATTCCGGACGAATCTCTTTTAAGAAAACATATCCTCTATTCCATTCCTATAACCGGAGAGGCCAGGCAAAGCAATTATATGGAAGTTAAATCCTTCATCAACAGTGGCAATCGACCCTACCTCCCGGGTAGCTCAATAAAGGGCGCAATTGTATCGGCGCTTATGTATTTCGCTCTGAAAGAACTATATAAAAATAGTGAAACCAGGTCAGAAATTATCAATGCGCTCAATTCTGGTAGTTATGGACGTGAAACGGATTCTAAAAATAATTATGAGCAACTCTTAAATAGAGTCTATGATTATCTGGCAGATAACCAGGAAAATGGCCCTGCGCAGGGTAAGTTCACCAATCTTCTGGATGTAAGTGATAGCAATTACCTTTCGCCTGAGCAATCTTTGCAGATTGAGGCCTGCAAAGTTGAAGGCTCCAGAAAAAAATCCGAGATTCCCATACGTTATGAAACCATTAAAGAGGGTATAGAAGTGGACATAGAAATAACCAGAAAGCGCTGCAAGTATAGTGAAAAGAAAATATTAGAAATATGTCATGATTTTTATCAAAAGGTTGCCAAAAAGGACGCAATAAATTTGCCCGGTGAGCCATATCTTATAAGGGTTGGTCAGGGAGCCACTGCTTTTAGTACCTCTTTTCTGCTTCTGGCAGAAGAACTTGGAATTAGAAACTACCCGGTAAAACCTCCCCGAACCAGAAAGCGCCTCTTGGATGGGGCTCTTAAAAAGAGTCTCGGGTTCATTCAGGTTAAATTATTATAAACTCCAGAGCATATCTCTAATTAAGGAAAAGCTATTATGGAAAATCAAATCAAAGAGCGCGTTTTAATTAGCTTCTTGGGGAAAGGAGATTATCAGCAAATTAATTATCAGCTTAACGGCAGAACATACGAAAGCTGCCTGGCTCTCTTGCCAATTAAAGAAGAATTTAAGCCTGACAAGGTTTATATCATAGGAACGGAAGAATCTAAATGGAATTTGCTGACTTCTTTCGAATATGAAAGAGTAATTATTCCTTCAGGTAGATCTAATGAAGAGTTCTGGGAGATATTAGATATCTTAGCAGATAGGCTTCAACTTAACGATAAATTAGTTGCCTTTGATATCACGCATTGCTTCAGGTCCATTCCCATTTTTGTCATGATCTTTATTAAGTTTCTTAAGTTTACGGAGAAAAATACTGATATATTGCACATATACTATGGAATTCTGGAAACAAAACAGATAATAGATATACGCCCGCTGATAGACCTGCTGGAATGGATTGAGGCAGTAAGTTTGTTTTGTAAACATGGAGACCTTGACGGATTATCAGAATTGGTAGAAAAAGCCGACCGAGAGATTAGGCATTCATCTCCGGGTCCCCAGAAATTATTATTAAGAGACCTAAAAAACAACCTCAAGGATCTATCGGCCATTGCCAAAATGACTTATGTGCCTCAATTCGGTGAGATTGCCAGGGCCATATCAGATTTGCTGTCTGATACCAGGCTTCAAGACGAAGCTAAAATATACTTAAAGCCTCTATTTTTTCTTTTGCCGGACCTTCTGAATATGATAAATAGATTTAAGGCTAGGAGCGAGTGGGAAGCCCAGCTGAAAATCGCTCGATGGTACCTGGAAAAAAATAATCCGTCTCAAGCTTTATTAGTATTAAGAGAGGCCATCATTACCCATCAATGTATAACTATGAATAAAGACCCGTATCAGAATGAAATCAGGCGTCAGATAGAACAGGAGTTGGGTGTGGCTGTGCTACAAAAGGTTAAAGCTCCTATTTATCAACTATGGGACAAGGTCAGCCAGACCAGGAATAAGAGTGCCCATGCTCTAATGCGCCGGAAAGAAAACATAGATCCTGTAAAAGCCTTAAATAGGGTGAAAGCGTTAATAGAGGAAGCCGAAAGAATAATGTCAGAGGAGAAACAGAATTGACAATACTTATAGACGTTTCCAAGTTGTTTAAGGGTAGAGCAAAGATAAAGTCATTGGGTCGATATCTGGAAAGGGTGTCTAAAATGGCTGGGGAGGGTAACGAAATTATTCTGTATGGCCCTGCTCCTATCTGGCTTTACCTAAAAATTGCTCACGCCTTGCATGGCAAAGCTCGAAAATTGGTTTATCGCTCTCCAATAGTCGGGGATCTGGTGATATTTGATCACAACCCTGATTAAGGTATAAATTACCCGTTGAGAGCAACAATGAAAATCTCATATCAGAAATATATTTTTTCAATAAGGGCAAAAGAGACCATATTTTTGCCCTCATATAAGGGCTCAACATTTAGGGGCGGCTTTGGTAATTCATTTAAGAGTGTGGTTTGCGTTTTTAAGAATAAATATTGCCGTGATTGTCCCATTATGAATGAATGTTCTTATTCATATATCTTTGAAACTCCGGTTCCTCCAGGCCTGGGAATCTTAAATATGAATAAATATGAGACCATCCCGCATCCATTTATCATAGAACCGCCTTTAACAAAAGAAGAGATCTGGGAAAAAGGCTCAATTATAAGTTTTAATGTCATATTAATTGGCCAAGCGACCAGATATTTAACACATTTCATAATGGCCTTTGAATATCTAGGGGAAAAAGGACTGGGCAAGGGAAGAGGAAAATATGAACTTGTTGAAATAAGAACCGGGGACGATATCATATTTACCGATAGTAACAGGACGATATCATTAAAGAGCGATGAATTTATTGAGATCCCGGAGAAGTTTGAGATCGATAAGGGAACGGAAAGAGAGGTTAGCCTTACTTATTTAACGCCAACAAGAATTAAGTACCAAAGGAATTTTGTAACCAGAATAGAATTTTTTATGCTGATAACCAATCTACTTCGTCGATTAAACCTGTTGCACTATTATCATGTAGAAGCAAGACCGCCTGAGTGGAATCATCGGCTATTGATTGAGGAAGCACGAAAAGTATTAATTAGGAATGATACCTCAAGATGGGTTGATTGGGAGAGATATTCTCATAGGCAGAGAACAAGAATGAAGCTCGGAGGGGTTGTCGGAAATGTAATATATGAAGGCAGAATTAGTCCTTTTGAGATGGTACTTAAGGCGGGAGAGTTATTTCATGTTGGAAAAGGTACATCTTTTGGTCTGGGCATGTATAAGGTCAGATAATGAAATCAGAGCAAGTGTTAGGCGAACAGAGAATAGAAACGTTTCTGAAATGTTTCTTCAATAACATTGTGGAAAACGAAAAATCTGGCCACAGCGCCTGGCAAGCATCAGATAATGAAGGAGATATAAAGCTTCGCGGTAGGAATAGGACCTCTTAATAAGAAGGGATTGCGACACTATTTCTGACACGAAGTTATACTCTGGCAGTTCGCGTAGGAATAGGACCTCTTAATAAGAAGGGATTGCGACGGAGGGAACTCTCTCGAATGG
>JAOAFQ010000146.1 GCA_026416195.1 Candidatus Aminicenantota bacterium
CAGAATCAGATTTTCTTCTAGCGGTCTGGCTTCCAGTGTAAACCTTCATATATTGAAGACGAAAATAATTCGAAGCAGCTTTCTCATTGGGTAAGGAAAGACTTAATTCTTTCCAAGAAAGCTCACCAATAAGTTCGTCCAGCCGTCTATAACCTTCATTAATCATCCAGCGCTCAAGGCCATCAATTAAGGAACGAATAGCTGAGAATCCACGTTCATAAACCAAGCGACAAACCTGAACTGCCTTAGCTCCAGCCAGAAGCAACTTTAAAGCGGCCTCAGTAGTCATTACTCCACCTGAGGCCGCTAAATCACAATCAACTCGACCGGCAAGCAGACCAATCCAACGCAGAACTTGTGGAAATTGCCCATGACCTCGAAAATAATAGATTTTTCTCTTTGATAAATTAATTTCTGTTTCAAGAAACCAATTAAAGAAAACAAGCCCTTTTGCCCCAGCTTGCTGCAGACGATAGGCTAAATTCGGCAAAGCGGTAAGTTGATAAGGAAGTTTAACTGCTAACGGAATAGACACCGCTTGGTAGCAAGAAGAAACCACCTGCTCCATTCTTTTTTCTATTTCTTGACTAGAGATATCTTTATCGAGCGGAAAATAATAAATATTAAGCTCAAGGGCATCAGCTCCGGCATCAGCCAGTTGACGAGCAAAAAGAGGCCAAACTTCAGGTGATTGACAATTAAGGCTAGCAATAATCGGGATCGAAATTTTCTTCTTACCTTCTTCAATTAGCTTCAATCTTTCGGCTGGCGCATAAGCTAACAGACCACGGCTTTGAAGATAATCTTTAGCCTCAGGATAAACAGTTTTTTCAAGAAAATCGAGTCCACCTTCAATTAAAAATTGCTCTTCAAAAATTGATTTTAAAACAACAGCTCCGGCTCCAGATTCTTCAGCTCGACAAAGGTTATCAACCGAGTTGGAAAGGTCAGAACTGGCTAAAATAATTGGACTCCTAAGATCTAAACCTAAATATTGACACCTCAAATCAGCCATTTTTTATCTCCCCGATAACTTTCATTTTATTGCCTCCTTTTTGACAAAAACAATTAGCCAAAAAGCCTTCGCAGCGGCGAACAATCATTATCAAAGAAATTTCATTTTTTAGTTAACAATTTTTCCAGGATTAAGAATTCCCTTTGGATCAAAAACTTTTTTAAGTTGTTTCATAATTTCTATTTGAGCTGGTTCAGCTAAAGTCATAAATTCAGCTCTTTTGATAATCCCAATACCATGTTCACCAGAAAGGACCCCACCTCTTTTAAGACCGTCTTCATAGAGAATTTTTTTTACCTTCATGGCCTTGTCTTTCCATTGAGACTCAGGCAGGGGAATTAACTGATTGTCCTGGCGATAGACCTTGGTTATATGAGTATGAACATTACCGTCACCAGCATGACCAAAGGTTGGCAGCCACAGAGAAACTTCTCTTTCTAATTCTTTAACTCGGCGGACATGGGCGGCAATTTCCGATCTCGGTAAAGCTATATCAAGAATTTCGACAGTGAAGGGTTTAATCGCCTCATAGATTTTGCTTCTTATTTCTAATAGATGCTGTTGTTTCGAAACTGTTTCAGCCACTAAAACATCCAAGCCTCCTCGATTGAGACAAACTTCGGCCACCTGCTCTGATAATCGGTCAAGTTCGTCTTCAGTTGAAGCTTCAAGGATAATTAGCAAATCAATCTGGCCGATTCGGGAGGGCCATGTCTTTTTAAGGTATTCTTCGGTGATAACAATCACGTCTTTTTCTACAAATTCAATTGCTAGCGGAATAATTTTCGCTTGAAGAATCATGGGCACAGTTTCCATCGCTTTTTCAAGATCCTCATATGCTATAATCAGCGAACGAGTAAAGGCTGGGGCGGGCAATAGTTGGATGATAGCTTGAGTAATTACGCCTAAAGTTCCTTCTGAACCAATAAATAGATGAAGTAAATTGTAACCGCTACTGCTTTTGATAATTTTGCCCCCAAGATGAATTATCTCACCAGAGGGAAGGACTACTTCAAGGCCTCGGACATAATTGCGGATACCGCCATATTTCACAGCTCGGCTGCCACCAGCATTGGTCGCAATCAAGCCGCCAATTTGGGCGCTTTCATCACCAGGATGAGGGGGAAAAGCTAAACCTGCTTCCTGAGCTACTTGAATTAATTCTCCCAAGGTCACACCAGCTTCCAGCCGAACCATTTGATTAACTTGATCAATTTCAAGAATTTTATTCATTTTCTCGAGAGAAAGAACAATTCCCCGATACAAGGGAATACAACCGCCCGAAAGGCCTGTCCCCCCGCCTCTTGGAGTTACTGGAATTTGATTTTCAGAGGCCAATTTCAACAAAGAAGCTATAGCTTGAGCCGAAACTGGTTTTACCACTACCTCCGGCAGGCAACGCCACTCAGTCTGGGCCGATTCATCGTGGCTATAATCAATCATTTTTTCCGGGTCAGTTAAAACATTTTCTGACCCGACGATTTCTTTGAGACGATTAATTAAATCAGGCGTTAAATTTTTTCCTGGAAATAAACGACCGTTCATTTTTTCATTTCACCTTCTTAATGTAGAGCTTTTATAATTTTCTTAACTTTAAAAGCCTCGGGCAAACATAGACCAGAACTTATTACCCAATTCCCAATATTTTTGAATAGCAGCTCGAGCAAAATCATTCGTATACTTAGTTAAATAAGCTTTGGCCTTGGTCGTTGCTTCCTCAGCAGGAAAAGCTTTATAAAATTGAAGAACTTTTTTTTCGATCTCTGGTAATTCATCCAAGGCTTTCTCTTCAAATTCTTTAATAGCTTCTTCAATAAATTTTCCAGCTTCTCCCCACTTGACCGTAGCTAAACGATTAGCTCGTCGAAAAGCCCAAGCGGCCGAATCAGCTCGAAATTCATGCTGGGAACAGATTTCGAAACTCGGTGGCAACTCCGTAACTCCAGCAAAGATAGGAATACGAGCTGATTGGCCAGGATTATCAAAAGCAAACCAACAAATAGCTCCCACTGGATCGGGTAACCAACTTCGACATTGAATAACATGAGCGTAGGCACAGGCGGCAATGGCGATAGGCCGTTGATATTCAACTACTCCTGGTTTAAGGGTATTGAGAAGGAGGATCATATCTCGAGACATCCAAGGATTAGCTACTGGACTTTTAATCATTTCGCCTGTTTTCGGATCTTTAACCAGCAAATTTTTGGTCATATCAAATTCAGTGCCGGCATAGGTTTCTCGGTAGAGTTTAAGAATATCGCGCAAAGAAACTTTCTTTTCAGGTTTTATGGAAAAAGGCAAGGCCTCATCATCCAAGCTTATCTTTAAAGAAGGTGCTAAAGTCTTGAAAATAAAATACTCTCGAATCCCAAAGGGCTTACGACCACTATAGGCTTCCCAGAAACGAAAAGGTTTACCACTACTCGGATCATACCATCCCTTTTCGACAGCTAAAGAAATAACATTTTCTGAGGCCATATAATTATTCGGATCTTTTAAATTAATTTCTCCAATTCTGGGTAGGTTAGCGGAAACACCAATATGGTCATCAGGAATTCGAACAGCGGCCCAAACTGCTCCTTTTTGGCCTAAGCCAGCCCCAAAAATTTCAAAATGCCAGACTTCTTTGGGATCAGCAATAGTCAGACACTCACCTGTATCCCCATAACCATAAGTCTTCACCAATTCCCCAGCCAATTTAATCGCTTCCCTGGCCGTTCGGCATCTCTGCAACATAATTCTTTCAAGTTCTTCAATAACAAAAAGACCCTCGGGATTGTAGAGTTGACGACGTCCGCCGATGGTCGTTTCCCCAATCGCTAGTTGATATTCATTCATACAAGGATAAGCGGTGTTTAAATAGGCAAAAGTTTCTTCAACTTCGGGTATTTCACCTCTAACCGAAACATTTCTAGAATCCCAAGGAGTTTCCGTATGCATGAGACCCGAGTAAATCTTCGTTGTCGAACCAGCCGGATTTTTTTTCCGAGGAACAATATTTAGCCAATTTCGATAATTACCATCGCAAGAATGAGCAGTGATAACCGAGCCATCAACCGTGGCTAACCGACCAGCTATAATACTTGTGCATCCTGCTTCTTCTGAATTAAACCAGAACTGATCCTCATGAGGCCAAGCCAAAAGGAAAAAGGCAGTCAAAATAAGACTCAAAGAAAAATTAATCCCAAATATTAATTTCTTATTTTTCATTAAGACCTCCTGTTCACCTAAAAGTGAATTAATTATGGACGGCTCAAAAAGAGGTGTCAACTTAATTAATTGATGAATTTAATCAATTTTTTGGCTGCAGCTTTAATTGTTGTGGATAAAATAAAATAATTTGAGGATAACTCTGATATGTCTCAATCAATCCAAAAACAACGAGCTTATCGCCAAGCTTTATCTTTTGAAGATCAGAGAAAAGAGGACGACGATCTCGGCTAATATAAACTTGAAAATGGCTATCTCGATCGTAAATGAGTGTATAACCTTTTTCGACTTTGATTCGTCGACAAATTAACTCGACGGCCTTCACTTGGCCGAGATAAAGATCAGCCTCCTCTGCTCTTAGACTAAGCGGCCATTGGTTTTGCCAAATTCCTTTTTTTAATCTTTTCGCTTCAGCTTCGGCTTGCCGGAATCTTTTTTTAATCTCAGGATTCAAAGTGGCTAAGTCCAAGGAACGAGCTAGGCCATCCTTAATAATTTTTTCGTTGAAAAAAATATCTTTATCCACCCAAACATAAGCAAGGAGCCGGCCATAACGGTCTTCTTTTTGGTTCTCATAGTCAAGCCTGACCCGTTTCCTTAAAAGATGAAAGAGAGAATATCGGCGGGCCAGTCTGGCCCAAAGATCCTCCTTTTCTGAGGGATGACCTATCTCTGGTGAATCCACCCCCAGTAATCTAACTTTTTTCTCTTGGTGATTGAACTTTATCCTTAAAGTATCACCATCATAGACATGAACAACTATCCCTGATTCCCAAGAATAAAACCGGGGTAGCGACAAGAGCATCTTTAAGGCCAGTAAAACGGAAAGAGGAGTTAGAACGACCAAAAGAGCAGTTATCACCTTTAAAATTGAATTCTTAACTTTCACTGGCAAACAAAACCTCATCGTTTTTATTAAAAATATCCGGACGGGGTTAATCTGAATCAAAGACAATAACGAAGGTCGTCTTTAAGGAATTTTTTCACCGCGGAAACAATATGTCGACTGCTAAGCCCATAAAGGTCCAAAAGCTCTTCAGGTTTTCCAGAGCGCGGAATCTCCCTCACAGCTAAATGAATAATTTTGGCTCTTCCGCTGAGGGCTAAAGCTACAGCTTCGCCCAACCCGCCCCAAGCAAAATGATCTTCAACTACCACAACATTGCTTTTGGTTTCACTTACCTGGGTTTTTAAGGTTTCTTCATCCAATGGTTTAATGGAATAGGCATCGATAACTCTTATATTTATATTTTCTTTTTTAAGCTCTTCATAAGCTTTTAGGGCTTCGAAAACCGTTATTCCAGCTCCAATCACTGTAGCCACATCATTATCGCTTCGCCTCAGGATTTTGACCCCACCTATGGGAAATTTTTCATTGGGATGATAAATAATTGGAGTTGCGGGCCGAGTGGTTCGCAAATAGGCCATCCCTTTATATCTGGCCATTGACTCAAGGCAAGCTTCAGTCGAAGGGGCATCACAGGGATAAAGGACAACACACCCGGGGATAGGCCTAAATAAGGCCAAATCTTCCATTCCCATCTGCGATGGTCCATCCTCGCCAATGCTCACGCCAACATGAGAACCACAGAATTTAATATTGGCAAAGGAATAGCCAGCCATCCGGATTTGATCGTGAGCTCGGGTTAGGAAAGCCGCAAAGGTCGCCACAAAGGGTAAATATCCTTTAGCGGCTAAGCCTATGGCCATCCCGACCATATTTTGCTCAGCGATATAAGATTGAAAAGAACGTTCGGGAAAGGCAGCAAAAAATTTTTCCGCATAAGTTGAGTTCTTAACATCACCATCGAGAGCAATAATCCCATGATGAACTTGGCCTAACTGAAGAAGAGCTTGACCATAAGCCAAACGAGTGGCTGTTTTATCTTGATAAATATTTCTTTTAAAACGAAAAGTTTTCTTGAAAGCAGGTGGTTTCATTGGCTCTCGACTTTTCACTAAGTGACAGGCTTCGACTTGAGGCATGGGGCCAAGTTCAGCTAAGGCTTTCTCTAACTCTTCTTGATTTAAGGGACGACCATGCCAACCATTTTTATCTTCCAGGAAAGACACACCTTTACCTTTAATAGTTTTGGCTAGGATAACTGACGGACCTTGACTTTTCCGTGCTGCCTTTAGGGCCTCGAGGATAGCTTCAAGATTGTGTCCATCGATCGAAAATACCTCCCAACCAAAAGCTCGAAATTTTCTCTCATAAGCCTTAAGATCATGACCATGCATGGTCGCTTCTGATTGTCCCAATCGATTAACATCAACTATAGCCACAAGATTATCCAATGAAGCCACCCGAGCCGCATTTGCGGCTTCCCAGACAGCTCCTTCTGCACATTCTCCATCACCCAAAAGGACATAAACTCGAGCGGGCGATTGGCCCATTTTCAAAGCCCAAGCCATGCCCACGCCAATGGATAATCCTTGGCCAAGAGAGCCAGTTGCCGCCTTTATCCAGGGAAAACGAGGAGTTGGGTGTCCCTCAAGCTCAGAATTGACCAAACGAAGAGTTTCGAGCTTCTTCAAGGGAAGAATCCCAGCCTCAGCATAAGCTGCATAAAGGATGGGAGCGGCATGTCCTTTGGAAAGAACGAGTTCATCATTTGCCCAATCATGGCAATCCTTAGGGTTAAATCTCATTTCATCAAAAAAAAGACAAGCCATAAGCTCGGCCATCGACAAGCAAGTCGTAGGATGGCCACTGCGGGCCTGGGTAGTCATTTTCAGACTATGAATTCTCAGTCTGGTCGCAATTTTAGCTAATTTCTCAAGCTTGCTCATTTTACCTCCCCTTGAAATCTCTATCAGAAAGCTTTCATTAAATTAATTTTTTATTCTCCTATTTTAGCCAAAAGACCTTTTTCCCTTACTATTCTGAAAACCCGGCGATAAAAAAGAAAGGCCAAGCCAAGGTAGAAAGCATCAAGAAGAAAACAAAGAAAAAGATGGCGGAAAGAAACTTGGCCATTAAGAATTACTTCTCTCATTCCCTCAAAAACATAAGCCGAAGGAACAAATCTAGCTATTTGCTGCAACCAATTTGGCAAAACTGAAAGGGGATAAAAAACAGCTGAAACTGGTTGAAAAAGAAAAGCAATTCCCCAAGCGAGGATTTCAGCCTGTTGGCCAAAGCGAAGAATAAGGGAAAGGGTTAAAAGACCAATTGCCCAGCCCATGGCCACTAGGCCAAGAATAAAACCCACAAGAGAAAGGCCAAGAATGAATAAATTAAAGGAAAATAAAAACCAAGCAAGGAGAGCCATTATTGTTCCGGCCATCAAAACCTTGGCCCCACTAAAAAGCATAAGGGCGAAAATATATTCTCCGGCCCCCAGGGGACTAACAAAGAGATTAAGCAAATTTCGAGCCCAGATATCCTCAAGAAAAGAAACGGAAATACCTTGTTGAGAGCGAAACAAAATATCCCAAAGAATCAAAGCTCCCAAAAGAAAAGCAACAAAATTAGGCATATTTCTTCCAAATCGCATTAGATAGAGGCTAATGAAACCCCAAACAACCAGATCTAAGAAGGGCCAATAAAAAAGTTCCATTAATCGGCTAAAGCTTCGGGGATAAAGATAGATGTGACGAAGAAAAAGAGCCCAGATTCGGTTAAATTTCATTGGTTTATAAGTTTTTCTCTAGCTATTTTAATAAAAACTTCTTCTAGGTCTTCTCCCTTAAATTTAGAAATAACTTCTGCCGGCGTTCCCGTGGCAATGAGACGGCCTTGATAAAGAAAAAGAATCCGATCAGAAACCTCTTGCATCTCTTTCATATTGTGAGAAGTATAAAGGATAGAAATTTTCTTTTCTTCTTTAATCTTTTTAAGAAGATGCCGAGTTTTATCAGCAATATCAGGATCTAGACTAGCTGTCGGTTCATCAAGAAAAAGAATCTGGGGGTCATTAATGAAGGCTTTGGCCAGATTAACCCTGGTTATTTGACCAGAAGAAAGAGTCCTAACTGGCATGGAAGAAATATCTTTAATCTCAAAAAGTGTAAGAACTTCCTCAATTTTCTTCTCTCTATTTTTAACTCCATATAACCAAGCAAAGACCTTCAAACTCTCTTTTACGGTCAAAGAATAAGGCAGAGAAACATAGCTTGAAGAAAAATTAACCTTTTCCAGAATTTGGGAGCGATAACGCTCGAAATTCTGGTTAAAAATCCTAATTTCACCAGAAGTGGGAGCCGTTAAACCGAGGAGCATATGAAGAATAGTGGTTTTACCAGCTCCATTTGGCCCGAGAAGACCAACAATTTCTCCAGGAAAAATTGAAAAAGAAACTCCATCTACCACTTTTATTGAATTGAAGACTTTGGTCAAACGAATAACTTCAACTACAGGAGAAAACATAGAAATTAAAGATAGCCAAAAGAAACTTATATTTCAATTAAAGCTTATTATTCCCCCTTGCGCTTTCCTTCCTTTTGCGATAATTATACAATCCATTTATTTTTAATTTGAGCAAAGGAGATGAAAACTTGAATAAAGAAAGATATAGTTTAGGGCTTGACTTTGGAACTAACTCAGTTAGAGCTTTACTTATTAATTTGAGTAATGGCGAGGAAATAGCCACTGCCGTTAAAGAATATGAGAGTGGCGAACAAGGAATTATCTTAGATCCTTCTGAGCCTAACCTTGCTCGCCAGAATCCAGCTGATTATTTAAATAGTCTAGAAACTGTCGTTCACGACCTCCTCCAAGAGGCTAAAAAAAATTATTCTAATTTCGAGGTTCAACAAATAATCGGCATTGGTATTGATACCACTGGATCTACCCCCCTTCCAGTGGATCAAAAGGGAACTCCCTTGGCCTTTTATGAGGAATTTAAAAATAATCTAAACGCTTTGGCCTGGCTTTGGAAAGATCACACCTCGACCGCCGAAGCAGAAGAAATCACTGAGCTCGCGGCTAAAGAACACCCTGAATATCTGGCAAAAATAGGGGGGCGCTATTCCTCAGAGTGGTTCTTTAGCAAAATCCTTCACTGTCTTCGAGTTGACCCAGTTGTCTTCAGGGCCGCTGCTAGTTGGGTTGAATGCTGTGATTTCATCCCAGCGGTCCTTACTGGAAATCCCAACCCTTTCCAGCTCAAAAGGAGTCGCTGTGCTGCTGGCCATAAGGCTATGTTTAATGACCAATGGGGCGGACTCCCCTCCAAAGACTTCCTCAGTCGCTTAGCTCCTGAGTTGGGTGAATTAAGAGATCGACTTTATGAAGTAACTTACACTTCTGATATTCCAGCTGGCTATCTTTGCTCGACTTGGGCTAATAAACTTGGTCTACCAGAAGGCATACCTGTAGCTGTGGGCGCCTTTGATGCTCATCTAGGTGCAGTCGGTTCAGGCGTCGCCCCAGGAAAATTAATAAAAATAATTGGTACATCAACTTGTGATATTACCGTCTGGCCCTTAGATTCGCCTTTACCCGATATTCCTGGCCTTTGCGGGATTGTTGAAGGTTCAGTATTGCCC
>JAOAFQ010000096.1 GCA_026416195.1 Candidatus Aminicenantota bacterium
GGGGGCCACAAGAGGTCCAGCACTTAAGATGGCTGTAACTGATGAACCGGTAATCATCCCAGGGAACATAATAATTATCATCAGGATCAACAAAAGAATTGGCGGCCAACGATGGAAACTTCTAATGAGAAAATTGATATAGGTATTAAGCGCACCTGAACCCTCAAGGGTTTTCATAAATATAGTAGCAGTAAAAATTATTAAGATAGTATCAAAATATCCAAAGGCGCCCTCGATAAAATGACGCCAGGGAAGGCCAGTCCCATCACTCAAAGCCCCAGCGATTGCGGCTAAGACTAGGCTTATGCCGATGGGAATTTTAACGATAACTGTCAAAAGAATAAAAATTGAAAGCATTAAAATAAAAATTACAGCTTCACTCATCTCCTGTCGGCATTACCCGTGCGGTTTATTCAAATGTCCTCGATTAAATATTAAAAGCCCTTTTTAAAGGCTCAAGGGCATCGGTAATTTTTTCGATCTCGATAAGGAGAATACCTTTTTCTTGGCAAATTTTGCTAAAAAGGCCGTCTTTGTTCCCTGCTTTGACTACAATAGCCATCCGAGCGGCCGGCAGAAAAGCTTTAATGAATTCGTCACTTTGAGCGCCCCTTCTTTCTTCCCCTCCTAAATGGAGACAAAGGATAGGAATATTTTTCTGTTGAGCCGCTTCAATTAGTCCTTTTACCCTGTCCATTTCTTTATTTGTATCAAGACCGGCTGCACCCAGACCTTTCAGGCTTGCTCCGAGAACTAGAAGAATTGATTTGAAGTTGGTTAAATCTTGAGCGGTAGCCATTTTATTTAATTGATGTTCAAGATTGATCCGTTTAGCTAAAATAGCCACCATTTGAACTTCCGCATTCTGGCCACCTGAAGTAATCAAAGCTGGAGGCCAAAATCGAGGTAAATCAGGCTGAGTTGAAAGAAAGAGAAAATAGCTTACAATTATAAGGCTTAAAAGGGTCATTTTTTGGCTTTTCATGAAGACCTCCCTAAATTCAATAACCTTGACCAAAACCGTCACGGCGAGAGTCTGCTCCGCCAAGAATTAAGCCCCGGCGTTTTTCTATCATTATGCCTTGAGCTCCCCCAAAATATCTATCATAGGGTTCTCTTTGGATGATTTTATGACCAAAAGATTCAAGTTGATTGATGATTTCATCGGAAAAACGAGGTTCTATGTATAAAGGACGAATGTGACCGTTCTGAGAATAGCTAAAAAAACGAGGAGCCTCAATGGCTTCATCGAGAGAAAGACCAAAGTCAATTATGTTAATGATGATTTCAGCTAAAGTAGGGAAGATTCTCAGCCCACCCGGTGAACCCAAGATAAGCTTAAGTTTTCCTTCTTCAAAAAGGAATAATGGAGCCATCGAGCTGGCTGGTCGGCGGCCTGGACCAGGGGCATTAGGCCCTGTATCTCCAGAGGCAAAATCATCCATATGATTATTGAGAAGAAAGCCTGTTCCCTCAGGAACAATCCCAGAGCCAAAGAAATGATTAATTGATTGGGTTAAAGCGACGGCATTTCCCTTTTCATCTAAGACACAAAGATGGGTTGTATTTCCAACGTTAGTCTCTTGATTAAAATTTTCAAAATAATATTCCTTTAAAACCTGGTCTGGCTTGATCAAACTAGCCTTAAAGCGAGCTGACTCAAAGGCCAGGAGCTTATCCGATGGAACTGGAAAAAAATCAGGGTCACCCAAATAGGTTTCTCTATCAGCGAAAACAAGACGCATGGCTTCAGTTAAATGATGAAGATAACGGGCAGAGGTCCTTCCCCATTGTGACAGAGGCCAAAAGGAAGCGACATTTAACAATTGTAAGAGATGAAGTCCTGAACCTGGAGGGGGGATGGTGTAAATTTCTCTCTTTCGATATTGACCTTTCAAAGGCTCAACCTCAGTCGCGCGATAATTAGCCAAGTCTTCCAGAGTCATAAGCCCATCTTTTTCCTGGACTGCTTTAACTATTTGAGAGGCAATCTCCCCTTGATAAAAAATTTTAATTCCCTTTTGAGCAATCAATCGAAAAGTTTTTGCTAATTCAGGATTTTGGAAAAAATCGCCTGGTTCATAGGGTAAGCCGTCTTTAAGATAAACGGTCTTTTCTCCGGCGTTAGTCAGTATCTTGTCATATTCTTCTTTGTTAATATCGCTAAAAGTCTTACTAACGGAGAAGCCATGTTCCGCGATTTCGATAGCGGGTTGCAATACTTCAGCTAGCTTCTTTGTCCCATAGCGTTGCAAAGCCAAATCCCAACCAGCTAAAGCTCCAGGTACACCCACTGCCGTTCCTTTGATAGTTCGCCAGATGGAAGCTTCATCTCCCTTCTCGGTGAAAATTCGAGAATGGAATCGAGCTGGAGCCTTTTCGCGGAAATTAATAACTGTAATTTTTTTCTGTTCAGCTAAATAAATGATCATAAACCCCCCACCACCGATACCAGAAGCAAAAGGCTCAGCTACATTAAGGGCTGCAGCCGTAGCCACAGCCGCATCAACTGCATTGCCCTTGGCTTTTAAGATTTTTAAACCAGCTTCGACGGCTAAAGGATGAGCTGCCACCACCATTGCTTTTTGACCAAAATATTCGTAGGGCTGATGGGGATCGGCTGGAGGGGGGCTGAGGGCAAGTTTGGCCGATTGGCAAGAGAAAAGAATATTCATTAGAATAAAAAAAGCAAACCAATAAAGGCCACGAGATGAGTCTCTAGTTTTGGTCAATATCCTTTTCCTCCAATAATCGAGCTATTTCTTCTTCCGATGGCAGGTCTTCCAGGCTGTTTAATCCAAAATAAAGAAGAAATTTTTCTGTTGTTCGATAAACAAGGGGTCGACCTGGAGAAGCTCTTCGGCCAACAATCTTTATCAATTTTTTTTCTAAAAGGGTTTTAATTGTCCCAGTGGAATCGACACCTCTAATAGCTGCAATTTCTGAAGAGGTTATAGGTTGATGGTAGGCAATGATAGCTAAAGTTTCCAGGGCGGCTTGAGAAAGGCGACTTTTTCTTTCTATTTGCAGAAGACGCCGAATCCACGGGTCAAATTCAGGTCTCGTCGCTAAAAGATAACCTCCGGCCGATTGCAAAAGACAAAGACCGCGATTATTATTTTCGTATATCTCTTGAAGTTCTTTAAGGGCTTGATCGACTTCTTCAGGGGAAACATCAGTTAAAACCTCTTTGATTTTTGCCGAACTCAGAGGCTCACTTGAAACAAAAATGAGAGCTTCAATAATACTGCGAATATCCTTGCTCATCCTAACCCCTCAGCTATTCTTTCTCGGCGTAACCAAACTTTTATTGTTTGAAAAAGACTCTCTTGAAAAGCAATTACCAATCTAGCTCGGACCATTTCCAATAAACAAAAGAAGGCCACCAAGGCTTCTTCTAAAGATTCCTGTTGCTTTAAATATTCAAGAAAATCAAGAACTGGCTGCTTTTCTAACAAGTCGAGGATTTCTTTCATCTTTTTTTCTAAAGAGACTTCTCGCCCTTTAAGAACTTTAAAATTTTCATCTTCTTTCTGTTTCATTAATAGATAAAAACATTCAGCCAGATCAAAAAGGTTAACTTCGAGAATCTCTTCCTCTTCTAAGGATAAGGGGACTGGAACAAAGGGACGAAGCCATCGCCGTTGCTGCTCTTCTTCTTTTTTTCGCAAAAGAGAAGAAGTGATTTTCATTTTTTGATATTCAAGAAGCTGATCGACTAGAATCCGCCGAGGATCAGACTCTTCATTAAGTTGGAGCTGCTCTCGAGGAAGCAACATTTGGCTTTTAAGAAAGATCAGAAAGGCAGCCATTAAAAGAAATTCAGCTTCTCGATTGAGATTGATATTTTGTTTCCTCGCCAGATATTCGAGATAATCGCGGGTGATTACGGCAATTGGAATATCGTGGATATTTAATTTTCTTTTTTTTATTAAAAAAAGAAGCAAATCCAGAGGGCCTTCAAATATTTCTAACCGAACCTGGTAGCTTTCTTGAAGGTCACCTGCTTCCATTGCTATTAAAATCCGAGGGCTGTCCTAACTTCAGCCATCGTTTGCTGGGCTTTAGCCCTGGCCTTTTCGGCCCCAAAAGCTAAGATATCCCATACTTCTTGAGGATGATTTTCATAATATTTTCTTTTTTCCCAATAAGGCGTAAGAATCTCAATTAGACTATCGATTAGAACCTTTTTACATTCGAGACAACCGATGTCAGCTTTTCTACAGGCCTTGGCTAAAGGCTCTCTTTTTTCTGACTGAACAAAAGCTCGATGAAGGGTAAAAACAGGACAATCTTCAGGAACACCTGGATCAGTGCGACGCTTTCTTCGGGTATCAGTCATCATAGTGGCTATTTTTTGCTGAATTATTTCCGGTGAATCTTTAAGATAAATGGCATTATTAAAAGATTTACTCATCTTTCGCCCGTCGGTCCCGGCAAGACGAGGAGTTTCAGTTAAAAGCATCTGAGGTTCAGGGAAAACTTCGCCAAAATAGCGATTGAATCGACGGCAGATTTCTCTAGCTAGTTCAAGGTGAGGGGCCTGATCTTCACCCACAGGAACCACTTCAGCTTTATAAATGAGAATATCAGCTGTTTGTAAAACAGGATAACCGAGGAAACCATAAGTGTTAAGATCGCGATCAGCGATTTCCCGTTGCATTTCTTTAAAGGTAGGCACTCTTTCTACCCAGGGAAGGGGAGTGATCATGGAAAGAATGAGGTGGAGCTCCGCGTGCTCTTTGACTTCCGATTGGATAAAAAGGACGCTACGTTGGGGATCAAGGCCAATACTTAACCAGTCAATAGCTACTTCAAAGGTATTTTTTTTAATTTGACCCGAATTCTGATATTCAGAACTCAAAGCATGCCAGGTAACAATGGTGTAATAGCATTGATATTCTTCCTGAAGTTTAATCCAATTACGGAGGGCACCAGCGTAATTACCAAGATGAAGAGGCCCGGTCGGCCTCATCCCACTCAAAACAATCTTCTTGTTCATGGTTTTTCGATTTAAAGAAAAACGATAGTATAAATAAGATTTTCAATAGGTCTTATAATCAGTTGAAGAACTCCAAGATAAACCAAGGTAAGGACAATGAAAATGCCGAAAGGTCTTAAGCGGTCATAGCGAAGGGCAGCTTCATAGGAAAGTATACCCATTAAAATGCCACTTCCATCTAAAGGGGGTACTGGGATTAAATTGAAAATAGCTAAATAAATGTTAGTCAAAGTTAAATAAAAGAGAATTACGACCAGTCCCTGAAGTGGATAGAAACCTCGAGGCAAAGCTCGCCCGCTAAGAAAGAAATCGTGAAGAAAAGTATTGAGGCTAGGAAATAAGAATTTAAGAATAACAATGACCAACAGAGCCAAAAAACCTAAGGTAAGATTAGCCATCGGTCCAGCAGCTGAAATCCAGAGATTATCTTGCCGGGGATAGCGAAGATTGTAGGGATTAACAGGGACGGGCTTGGCCCAACCGAAAGGGGGGGCTCCGACAACAACCAAAATTATGGGAATTAGCACAGTACCCAGAGGATCGATATGCGCCAGAGGATTTAAAGTTACTCGGCCGAGATTATAGGCTGTCGGATCACCCTTCTTTAAAGCTGTCCAAGCATGAGCAGCTTCATGAACGGTTATGGCTAAAAGCAAAACAAAAAGCCAAAGAATGATGGCAATTATACTCATTTTTCCTGATATTTATAACATAGTTTCAGCTAAGGGTAAAGATAAATTGACTTCCTTATCGCTTTTTTAGTCTATCATTTTAATTAATATAGCCTTTATATTCTCTGCCTTGACATTAAAAAATAAATAGCCTAATTTTTTAGTTTAAGAAAAATTAAAAGCGAAAAGGAGAGGATCAATGGCGAAAGTTCATTCAACCATTGGTCATCATTATATCGTTGAAGCCTCAGGTTGTGACCCCAATGTAATCGGAAGTGTTGAGAAAGTTCAGCAAATTCTCGTCAAAGCCGCCGAGATTGCTGGAGCTCAAGTTTGGTCAATATCCTTTAGTCGATTTCCGCCGAACGGAGTTAGTGGGGTGGTAGTGATTTCAGAAAGCCATATATCAACTCATACATGGCCTGAATATGGATATGTCGCTCTTGATATTTATACCTGTGGTCAAAATGTGGATCCAGAAAAGGCAGTGGTGTATGCGGTTGAGGCCTTTGGCGCATCTACTTCCCACATTACTGAGATTACTCGAGGCATCGATGAAGGGGATTCGATTTTCTATCATAGCTTTGTTACCTGGGAAGAGGATCTTCAAAGATTTAAAGAAGTTAAGGGTAGCCGATGACTCTATAAATTACTGATTAAAAAATATAGGAAAAGAATAAAGTTAAAAGCGAAAAAGGGCCACATCAATAATAAGGGTTATATCAAGAATTCAAGAATTAAAAAAGTAAGTTTCCAAATTTCTTATCCCAAATAAGATCGATTAGTTGTTGGGCAAAGATATCAATAATTTTATGTGATATGATATAATTTTAAGGTGAGGTTTTTTTGAGATTTGGTTTTTTTTCGGTTAAAAGAAAGAAAGGTTGGTTCATATTAATTCTTCTTTTTATTTTTTGGCCTTCCTTTCTTTGGGCCTCTCAAGAAAATTTTGAGGGAATTCTTCGGTCTTTCCAAGAAGCGGTCGAAAGGATTAACTTTCCAAGCTATCAAGGACTATTTTTACCTGAAGTTGGCGAGGCCGAGAGGATGGCCTTTGAAAGCTATTTTTCAGAACTTTCTATGGATCAAATAGTAATTCGTCGGCTACCAGGAATAAAGGAAGATGCTGGGAAAAAAATAGTTTATTATCATGTTTATTTTCAGAATCCCTATTCGGCTCTAATTGAGACTTGGCGAATCATCTTAGTCCCAGTTAATGGCCATTGGCGCATTGCTTCAAGAGAGGTTTCCACCAGGTTGAGAAATCTCTATCGGTTGAAGATTCCAGCAGCCAACATAGCTCGGGCTAAAAAAGTTTTGGTTCGTCATTATGATATCACTTTGGTTTTTCAGGATGCCTTAGTATTTTTTGACAATTTGCCTGAAATTGAGACAGCCCTCCTCATTATCGGGCCAGGTCGTCTTTATTTTGAGCCTGATGATGAAAATGAAAGACATCAGCTTAAATTGATATATAAAGCTGAAACTTTGGTGGCTGAGCTTGATCAGGCCTATCTTCGTTTTTCACCGTCCTTTTATGCCCGCAATATTGAAGTGATAGGGGCGACCCCTGTAAAAATTCTTAATCCAAAAGAAAATGACCAGGCGGCCAGACTTTTTTCTCTTTATCATGAACAATTTTTCACTATAGAAAATTCTTTAACTAGAGAGAGTCTCACCGTCTTACCTCAAAGTGAGGAGGCTGTTTTTCAATTTAGAGGTCCAAAAATTGGTCAAATGGCCTATATTTTTTCGCCCTTTTCTGAAGATATAATCACTCTTTACAATCGAAGTCGGGATCGCTTTGTCTGCCTATATACACCTCGAAGTTTGGCTTCGCCTCGCTTCTTTCGTTTTTCCCTTTCAGCCGCTATTGATGTCAGTCATTATGATCTTGAAGTTGAAGTTGATCCGAGTAACTTTTATCTTTCTGCTCGAGCCAGAGTAAAACTTGTAGCCCGAGGTCAGACCGTCGAGAGCCTCCGTTTTCGCCTCAATCCCCAATTGAATCTAATTCGTATCCTTGATAGTGAAGGCCATGAACTCATGTTCAATCAGGATAAGGCTAATAGAATGATTTATATTCCTCTCATTGAACCCTTTAGCCAAGAAACTTTTGATCTTGAATTTTTTTATCAAGGAAGATTGAAGCCCCCTCCGGCGCAGACCGATGTTGTCAATGGTCAGTTTGAGGAGACAAATATCAGTGTCCCCCTTAAATTTGAATCCTGGCTTTACAGCTACTCCGCTTTTTGGTACCCAACCCCTCCGACTGAGGATTATTTTACAGCAAGAGTAAAGTTGATTGCTCCCGAGGATATGACCTGTTTAGGTCAGGGAGTCTTAGTTGAAACTGGTTCCTTTTTAACGCCGAAGACTGAAAAAGGATTGGAAAGAAAAAGAAAGGCCTTCTGGATATATGAAAGCCAGAGGCCAGTTAAATATCTTTCTTTCCTAATTGGACAATTAGAGCAGCTTCAAGAGATGACAAGTGAATCTGGTTTGGCCTTAGAACTTTATGCTTCCCGTGAATTCCGAATCAACTGGAAGGGCCAACTTGAAGAAGCCGCCTCGATAGTTTCTTTTTATGAGAAACTTTTTGGTCCTTTCCCTTACGAAAAACTAAAAATTGTTCTTCGATTTTGGGAGATAAGTGGTGGTCATAGTCCTGGGTCAATGGTTATTATTAACCAGTTACCAAGAGCTTTAAGATCTCAAGCTCTGGCTAGCTCAAAACCATCTAGTCCAGTTGATTTAACCCGTTGGTCTGAATATTTTTTGGCTCATGAAATTGCTCATCAATGGTGGGGACAGGCGGTAACCTGGAGGCGCTATCGAGATCAATGGTTAAGTGAGGGCTTAGCTCAATTTTCGACTATTCTTTATTTAAGAGAAAAATATGGCCCTAAAGCTTATGCTGAAATTCTTAATCAATTTAACCGCTGGACTCGACGCAAGACTTCTTGGGGCCCTATACTTATGGGCTCACGACTCAGTTATATCGATTTCGAAGCCTTTCAGACTATTGTTTATAATAAATGCTCACTGGTCTTGAATCTTTTAGCTCAACTAATAGGTGAAGATAATTTCTTTAAGGGATTGCGTGAATTTATAGCTACTTATCGGTACAAATCCGCTTCAACCGTTGATTTTTTTAAGATTATGGAAAAAATTTCTTCTTTAGATTTAAAGCCCTTTATGGTCGGTTGGTTTGAAAAGTTTTCTTTACCTCAACTTAAAGTTGAAACTTTCTATGAAACAAAAGAAATAGATTCTTATTTTCGAGTCAAGATTGAGCAAGTTGGCGCTATCTTCTTTTTCCCTCTCTGGCTAGAGTGGAAAGAGGCTTCTTCTCTTCGGCAAGAAAAAGTAATAATTAAAGAAAAAATTCAAGAATTTATCTTCCCAGTAAAGGATCGACCCCGGGGTTTTAAGATTAATCCAGAAGGATCTGTCCCATTATATTAGAAGGGAGCAATTTTCTTTTCAGGCCGGTTCAAGTCAATTCCCAGTCTTTTGATTATTTCATTTAGAGTACTAGGTTTAAGCCCAAGAGCCTGAGCTGCTTTTTTCTGAACCCCCTTTGCCTGGCGTAAGGCCATTAAGATAAGCTGTTTTTGAAATTCTTGGGTTTGTCTTCGGAAATTAAGATCTTCTTTTGAAGAAACTATTTCTTCTACGCCTATCGTTCGGGGAAACCCTAAAAGGTAAGAGGGCAAAGCACTTCGGGTTATGACTTTTGATTTACTCAAAACCACGGCTCGTTCAATGACATTTTCAAGTTCACGGACATTACCAGGCCAATCATAGTTTTCCAAGATTTCAAGAACATCCTCAGAAACACTTTCTATTTCTTTATTATTTTCTTGGCTATATTTTTCCACAAAGTGACGAACAAGCAAAGGAATGTCCTCTTTTCTTTTTCTTAATGGCGGAAGTTCAATTTTGATTACATTAAGCCGATAAAATAGATCTTTGCGAAAGACCTTTTGAGCTATTAACTCTTCGAGATCTGTATTGGTGGCCGCAATGATTCGAACATCAACTTTAATTGTTTTTGTGCCTCCAAGTCGCATAAATTCTTTATCCTGCATGACTCGAAGCAACTTGGCTTGAGTTTCAAGACTGATAGTTGATATCTCATCAAAAAAGATGGTTCCTTTATCAGCCGCTTCAAAGAGACCGGGCTTATGACTCACAGCTCCTGTGAAAGCTCCTTTGACATGACCAAAGAGATGACTTTCAAGAAGATCGGGAGGCAAAGAACCGCTGTTAACTACAATAAAGGGATAGGCTGCTCGATCACTGTGCTGATGAATAGCTCGAGCGACCAACTCTTTGCCGGTACCGCTTTCTCCCTGAATTAGAATGGTGCTTTTCGTAGGCGCGGTGGCTTTAATCATTTCAAAAACATTTTGCATAACCTTGCTTCGGCCAATAATATTAGCAAAGCCAAATTTACGATCCAGCTCCTCTCGGAGACGGATATTTTCTTCTTGAAGACGCTTATGCTCGAGGGCTCGACGAATGATAAGAATAAGTTCATCATGTTTAAAAGGCTTCTGGATATAATCGAAAGCACCCAATTTCATAGCCGCAATCGCACTTTCTACCGAAGCGTAGGCGGTAATAATAATGATCAAGGCTTGAGGGTCTGTTCTTTTTATAGCTTTAAGAACTTCAATCCCATCAAGGCCAGGCATAAGCAGATCTAAAAGAATGAGATCGAAGGATTGAGTAGACTGTTTTTCCAACGCTTCTTCACCTGAACTAGAAACCTCAACTTCGTATCCTTCCGAGGTTAAGAGCTGAGCTAAAACATCCTGAATAACTGGTTCGTCATCGATGATATGAATAGAAGCTTTGGCCATCATGATTAATTCAAAGTATCAGGAGACATGGCCGAATTACTGGCCTTGAATTTTGGTTTGAAGGGAAGATAAATATAGAAAGTTGTTCCTTTCCCAACCTCGCTTTCCACCTCAATGCGGCCCTCATGGTCTTTTATTATAGCATAACTGATTGATAATCCTAGGCCAGTTCCTTTGCCTAGACCTTTAGTAGTGAAGAAGGGGTCAAAGATCCGGGAAAGGTTCTCTTTTTTAATGCCCATCCCAGTATCAGCAATGCTAATAACCGCCTCTTGGTTTTTCTGGTAAAGATTGATTTTAAGTTTTCCGCCTTTTGGCATAGCGTCTAAGGCATTGAGAATAATGTTTATAAATACTTGTTGAAGCCTTTCGGCTTGACCAAGAACAGGTTTAATTTCCTGGAGATTGAGTTCAAGCTTAATATTCATAGTTTTTAATTTATAATCAATGAGAGAAATAATTTCCTGAAGACTTTCTTTTAAGTTAACCTGCCTAAAGGCAGTGTCGGAAGGATGTCGGGCGAAATTGAGGAGATTTTTAACTATTCGAGCGACTCGTTCGGTTTGAGCCTCAATTTTTTCGAGAATTTGAATATAATGAGTATCAGTAAGCTTTTTCTGAAGGAGCTGAACATAACTAGATATCCCGGTTAAAGGAGTATTAATTTCATGAGCCACCCCAGCTGAAAGTAACCCAATCGAAGCTAGTTTTTCTGAAGTCAACAACTGTTGTTGGAGATGAACTTTATCAGTGACATCTTCAAAGACAAAAATAGTCCCATAGGGGATTAACTTGTTGTCTAGGAGAGGAGTTCGGGCGACATCAAAAATTCTTTCTTCGCCTCCAGGCAAGGTCATAATAATTTCGCTTAAAAGATGATAACCTTCTTGAGTCTCAGTTGGGAAAAGAGCCTTAATATTTTTAAGGCCAATAACTTCTTCAAGAGATTTGCCTAAAACCTCGGATTTACTTTTCTTAAAAATAGTCTCTAAAACTCGATTCCAGCCAATTATTTGGCCTTTGTCATCAATCACGGCCACCCCTACGGTTAAGCTTTCGATAATGTTTTCGCTATAATCTTTTAATCTTTCAAGTTCTTCAGCCCTTAAAGCAATTTGGTGATAGAGATAAGCATTTTCAATGGCCAAAGCAACCGAAGGGGAAATGGTGGTTAACAATTCCCAGTCTTCGCCGCTCAAGTAGGAGCCATCAATTTTCTTGCCCATAGCCAGAAAACCAACCAGATTTTCTTCCACTTTTAGAGGCAGGAATTGACAAAAGCCAAATTTTGAAAAATATTCGGCACTGGCCCCCTTAGTTTTGATCTCAGCTGAAGAAAAGAGACTTAGAAAATCTCTCCTTTTCAAGATCTGAAGAAAAGAGGAATCAATTTTGAGGTTCTGGACTTCAGATAAAAATTGGTGACTGGAAGCAAACATAAAATAGGTCTCGCCTTGACTTTCTTGAGGAAGAAAGAGGGCAATTCTTTCTAGAGAAAACGCCTTCGTGATTAAATCAAGTAGAGAATGGGCAAGTCGATTTAAATTTCTTTCTCGGGCTAGCTCCCGGCTGATGCTTAAAAGAGTACGTCGATATTTATAACTTCTTCGATAGAAGAAGCGATCAAAAAGAGCCTGAAAGAGCTTTTTTAAAGGGGAGAACAAACTGGCGCCAAGAATTATAGCTAAAATTCCCAAAATATAGGTGTTTAATCTGTGGCCAGCAAAAACTTTCATTCTTTGGCCAAGCAGGAAATAGAGACCAGCAATAATGAAATAGGAAAGAAATAGGGCAGCCCCTTTTTTCACCATAACTTCAAAATCCATGGCTCGGGTACGGACAAGGGCATAAAGAAAAGTCATCGGAATGAGAGCCATGAGGACAATGGTAAGCTCAGCAAAAGTGGAAGGTAGCCGACCAAAGAGAAAAGGAAAGAAATAAAAAATGACAATAGGACCAATGGCTAAATAAAGGCCGTTGGCCATCCAGCGGAGCTGCCTTCGAAGAAGGAGATTTTCGATCTGTTTAGAGGAGCGAAGGAGCCAGAAAGGAGTGAGCATAGTCAAGGCTATAAATTGGAGGATTTCTAGTTTATCTAAAAGGGAATTGATCAAAAGAAGAGTATTCTGACTTAGCCATTCATTGATGGGGAGATGGATAAAAACTCGGCTGAGAAGAAAAAGGAAGGCCGGAAGGAAGAACAATAAAGCCAGATTGGGCCTTTGTTTGATGATTCTTTGACGAATTGGAAAAAGAAGGAAAAAATAAAGGAAAAGAGGAGGGAAAAATATAAAAGCAACTTTATCAACCCAATAAAAAAGATAATCGAGAAAATCCAATTCTCCAGTCGGCGAAAAAGTTAAGAAACAAAAAAGGCTAAGAGAGGTCAAAAAGAAATAAAAAAAGGGCCAGGTTAATCGATTAGAATAATTTAAATAGATGATTAAGGCGACAATAAAAGTTAATAATCCAATAAGGGCTAAAACATAATAAATAGGATTAGTTCTTTTTTGGCTAGGGAAGAAAGAAGGAAAGAGCGGACTTGGTTCGCCCTCCCTAATAATTTGATAAGTCAATTTCTGCCCAGAGATGACGGCAAGCCAAATATTTTGAGTAACATCAATCGTCGTTTGAACCGGATTGCGATTAATTGAATAAAGGAGATCGCCTTTTTTTATTCCAGCTAAATCGGCCGGGCTATTAGGTTCAACTTTTATTGCCTTTAACTTACCTTCTTTTTTCTGCCAGACGACACCGTCATAAGGGGCTTTCCAGATTAAATGGCGATAGAAATTTATAGTCGAAAGCAAGAAGAAAAAAGAGAAAGGGATTATTATATAAAGAGGAGGAACTTTTTTCATCAGACCTTCAGAAAAGAATTTCAATTTAAAATATGTCTAATATTAGCCCTAATGGCCCATTTTATTGGGGCTTGGTATAAAAGCTGGCGTAACCTCTGATCCTCCTTGAGCCCAAGGGGTTGGGTACTTCGAGAGAGAAAGGAACTCAGATAGTCACTAATCTGCTTTTTTGATGGATATTCCTGCGACTTGAGGTTACCTTGAAGTCCGGCTAATTGAAAAATTAAAAGAGCAAACAATAGATAAATTATGAACCGACTTTGCTTTTTTTTCATCAAATTTGATCAAATTAAAGATAACTCGCTTGATTTTCTTTGTCAATCCTCTTTGGGAGCCTTGTCTAAGGCTAAAGCGGCCTCCCTTTTCGCTTTATAAGGGGTTCCTTCATGCCAATTGGGGAAAACTGCTTCATTGGCCAATCGGTAGGCCAGACGGAAAAGAAGTTTAAGATCATCAATGGCTCCGGAAAGGTCCCAACTGGGATCAAATTCGTCAGATGGTTGGTGATATTTCTCGGCGATGTATTTTTCTCGTTGAACGAGAGTCCAATCTCGACCGTGAATTAGATGTTCAACGCCTCCGCTAGGATAAATAGCTGGGATACCTCTTTTGGCAAAAGGGAAATGATCAGAGCGAAAATATGAGCCTTTTTCTGGAGTAGGATCAGGATTAACGGTCCGGCCCTGGCTTTGAGCTGCTTGTTCAATATATTTATCTAAATCCGATAGACCATAGCCAATGACAGTGATATCTTTCATAGGTCCGTAAATATTTAAGGCATCCAAATTAATTACAGCAATAGTTTTTTCAGGAGGGTAAATAGGGTTAGCCGCATAAAATTCTGAACCTAGGAGTCCTTGCTCCTCTCCTGTAACTGAAAGAAAGACAATCGAACGCCATGGCTTTTTCTTAAGGGTGGTAAAAGCTCGGGCTAATTCAATAAGAGCGGCCGTACCGGAGGCATTATCGAGGGCTCCATTAAAGATTTGATCGCCTTCAAGTTGAGGATTGCGTCCGAAATGATCCCAATGAGCCACGAAAATTAAGTATTCATCAGATCTTTGTTTGCCCGGCCAGAGAGCAATGACATTATGGGAAGTAACCTTCTCTATCTTGTTATTTAAAGAAAGATTGACTTTTAAACTTAAGGGGATTGGCTTAAAATCTGGCATGAGGGCCTCTTTTTTTAAATCTTCCAGATTATAACCAGCTTCTTGGAGAATCTTTTCAGCGACTTCTTTTTGAAGCCAGCCTTCAACCGCACAGCGAGAAAGATTATTGTCAGGAGCAATTAGATGGAATTGAGGACCAGTCCAACTATTTTCGACAACTTGCCAAGGATAGGCGGCCGGTTCAGTTTCATGGATAATAAAAATCCCTGCTGCTCCCTGTCTTGCCGCCTCTTCGTATTTGTATGTCCATCGGCCATAATAAGTCATGGCCCGTCCGTTAAAAAGTTTTGGATCCTGAGTCACAAAGCCCGGATCGTTGATTAAGACTAAGACAGTTTTTCCCCGGACATCAAAGCCTTCATAATCATTCCAGTCATATTCAGGGGCCACAATGCCATAGCCAGCAAAAACTAATTCAGATTCACTAAGAATCACCCGTTCTTGGACTCGACGAGTTAAAGCTATAAATTCACTTTTGTCTTGAAAGACCATCGCCCTATTTTTGCCTTTAATTTCCAGTTTGATTAAAGGATCAGCCGTGATGACTACCATGGGAACTGGTTGAAAATAGCTTGAACCATTCCCTGGCTTGAGGCCAAGTTGTTTAAATTCTTTTTGAAGGAATTCAAGAGTTTTTTTCTCACCCTCGGAGGCAGGGGCCCGACCCTCGAATTCATCGGAAGCCAATATCTGGATGTTTCGAGCTAACGTCTCGGCTCGAATAGCCGCCTCAGCTCTTTTTAATTGGTCCTCTTCACTTAGCCTGGCACAGGCTAAGAAATTTATCAGCCATGAGCCTGTCAAGATGATTAATAAAGCACGGTTCATCCTCTTTTCTCCTTTCAAAAAATCCTTCATAAAGTAATAGTTCTTAAATATTTATGTCAAGAAAAGGTTAAATTCCTAGCCTATTTGACAATGAAAATAGCCTCAAATAATATATGATTAGTTGATTAGTCCCAAGTTGGTCTTCATACTAGTTTTTATCAAATGAGGATGAGGGGGCGAAAAAGAGAATGCCATATTTTCTTTGTCGACTAGCTACGGAAGAGGGCAAAATTATATCTCAATCTTTTTTAGCTTCTTCAAAAGAAGAATGTCGTCGGTATTTTGAAGGAGAAGGTTTTTGTGTCTTAAGTATTAAAAGAGATTGGCGACGCTTAAGTTGGCATGGTTTTCTTTCGCCTCAGCGGGTTAAAGATAAGGATTTTATTTTGGTCAATCAAGAGCTAATAGCTCTTTTAAGGGCAGGTTATCCGGCTCTTAAATGTCTGGAAATGGTCCGTCAGCGGGTCAAAAATCAAACATTACAAGAAATCTTGACCCAAGTAGAAAATGAGGTGAAAGGAGGGAAGTCTCTTTCGGAGGCTTTTTCACCTTATGAAAATATTTTTTCTAAAGTTTATATCGCTTCTTTATTAGCTGGGGAACAAAGCGGAAACTTGCCTGGAACTCTCGATAGGTATGTTCAATATGCTCGGATTATTTCCCAGACAAAACGTCGAATTCGATCAGCCCTAATTTATCCCAGCCTTTTGCTTTTTTTCTCACTGGGATTGATGATTATCCTCATAAGTTTTATTCTCCCCCGATTTTCCAGCTTTTATGCTGATTTTGAGGCTGAACTACCGCTGGTTACTAGATTCATTATAGTTGTGGCTGACCTTTTGAGGCGACTTTTGCCCGCCGCTCTTTTCGTTCTCATTTTGGTTTTTCTTCTTGTTTCTCGATTGAAAAAAAATCCCAGGGGAGCGAGAAAGGTTGACCGCTGGAAGCTTAAAATTCCCTATGCCGCAATTTTTTGGAAAGAACAGGCCATTTCTTTATTTTCGCGAACTCTGGGACTTCTTCTTGAAGCTGGTATCCCACTCCTTCAGTCTTTGCCCATTGCCATCCAAGCTGTTCCTAATAAATTTTTAGCCTTTTCTATGCTTTCTGTCCCTGAGGATATACGCCATGGCCAAAGTTTATCGGATTCTTTAAGCCGGACTGGAATATTTTCTGATCTTTCAGTGGACATGATTCGAATTGGCGAAACATCAGCTAATCTTCCTGGGATGCTAAAGGAGACAGCGGAGGTTTATGATGAAAGAATAAAAGGTCGGATTGAAACCTTGGTTAATTTGATTGAACCTGTTATTATTATTTTTATGGGAGTCTTGGTGGCGATTATGCTTCTTTCGGTTTATTTGCCGATATTTAATATAATAAGGATAACTAGATAAAACATAATGAAGTCAGAAAAGACTTTTTTAACTAACCAATCCACCATTGAGGAGCTTAATCAACTGGCAGAGCGATATCATATGCCAGTAATTGACTTGAGCTCCTATCCGCTTAACCGAGAACTTATTCAAGCCTGCCCAGTTGAATTCCTCCATCGCTGGAACTTTGTTCCCTTGGCAGTTAATGAGGATTGGGTGGAGATTGCAGTGGCTGACCCATCGGATTTAGCGGCTATTGATGCGATTGAATCTTTTTTTGGCAAGAGGATCAAAGTTTATGCCGCTTCTCCTCGAGCGATCCAAGAAGCTTTGAGAAAAAGCGAAACAGCAGTCCAGGTATTGAGAGAGGCGACTGAAGGTTTTATTGTTCAAGTCATTGAAAAGGAAACTGGAGAAGAAGAGGAAGTTATTTCCCTGGAAAAACTAGCTGATCAGGATGGCTCAATCATTAAATTGATGAATACTATTATTTTTACGGCTGTCCAGAAAAGAGCGAGTGATATCCATATTGAGTCAAGAGAAGATGGCGTCAAAGTCAAATTTCGTCTTGATGGGGTTCTCCGGGAAGCGATGGAACCCATCGATAAGAAATTTCAGTCAGCGATTATTTCTCGAATCAAAGTAATGAGTGATCTTGATATTTCGGAGCGTCGGGTTCCTCAAGATGGGCGATTCCGGCTAAAAATCAAGGATAAAACCATTGATTTTCGAGTTTCCATTATGCCTAGTATTTATGGGGAAGATGCGGTCATTCGGATCCTCGATAAAGAAATGATAACTGAGGCCATTAAGGAGCTGAGACTTGACCTTCTTGGCTTTTCGGAAGATGTCCTCCGCCGGTTCCGTCGTTACATAACCCAGCCTTATGGGATGATCTTAGTTACCGGTCCAACTGGAAGTGGAAAAACGACTACCCTCTATGCAGCCTTAACGGAAATTAAATCTCCAGAAGATAAGATTATAACGATTGAGGATCCGGTAGAATATCAAATTGAAGGGATTACCCAAATTCCAGTAAATGAGAAAAAGGGGTTAACCTTTGCTCGGGGCCTAAGGTCAATTTTAAGACATGATCCTGACAAAATCATGGTCGGGGAGATTCGTGACCCTGAAACGGCCCAAATTGCTATTCAATCAGCCTTGACAGGACATTTAGTCTTTACTACTGTCCACGCCAATAATGTTTTTGATGTCATTGGTCGTTTTCTCCACATGCAGGTTGATCCCTATAGCTTCATTTCAGCCCTCAATTGTATTCTTGCCCAACGGCTAGTCAGGGTTCTTTGCCCTTTTTGTAAAGTTGCGGTTAACTATCCTGACAAAATTCTTATTGATTCAGGCTTAGAGCCTGAAAAATATCGTCATCATCTTTTTGCTGAACCTCGGGGTTGTCCTGAATGTAGCTTTACTGGTTATAAAGGGAGAACAGCCATTGCTGAACTTCTTGAACTTTCCGACACCATTAGGGAAATGATTTTGAGTCGAAAGCCTTTATCTGAGGTTAAGAAAAGAGCTAAAGAAGAAGGAATGGTTTTCTTAAGAGAAGCTGGGATAGAAAAGGTGCTTAAGGGCATAACCAGTCTGAAGGAACTCAATAAGGTTACCTTTGTTGAGTAGAAGCTAATGTCTTGGTTCGATAGATTCGTTCAATTCCTAACTAAACCGCCTTTGCCTCCTTTTCTGCTTCAAATAACGGCTCATCGTTTAACTGGGTTTAGGGTAAAAGAAGAGGATAGACGGGAAAACCGATATTTCATCTCTTTCCTTGAGCCAGGTTTAATCGAGCCTTCAGTTGAAAAGAGTAATCTGCGGGCGCCAGATAAATTGTTGACTCTGATTCAACAGGAGTTAAAAAAAATAGGCGGCCAGAAAGGTGCTCTTTCCCTCCTTTTACCTGAATCCTGTTTTCGGGTTTTTCTCCTGTTGACTGAAAGTTTACCTGCCTCAAGCCAAGAAAGATTGGCCTTGATTAGATGGAGAGTTAAGAAGTTATATCCCCTCCTTCCTGAAGATTTTCGTTTTGATTATCAGAGTTGGCGAATCGATTCTGGGTATAAATTGCTCGTGGTCGGAGCCAAGGAGACGGTAATCAAGGAATATGAAGATTTATTCTCTCGAGCTGGTTGGCAGGTTAGACTAATTGGAGTCCCAACAATTTATCTGCTAGCTTTAATAAAAGAAAAGGATTTTCTCTTAGTTAATATCGAAAAAGATTATCTGGCCTTACTGGCTTGCTTTAATGGAATTCCCTGGCTTTATCGGGTCAAATCTTTTTACTTTGAAAAGGAAGGGGATTTATTCCAGCCGGGCCTAGCCGAGATCGAAAACACTTTGCACTTTATTGAAGATAAAGAAAAAAGGGAGATAAAGAAAATTATTATCCGTTGGGTGGCTAAAACTGACGATGAGCCTTATTTAATTAACTCTCTTGAACGGTTAGGGTTAGAGATAAAAAAATTAGAAGCCAAGGGATTTTTAGATCTCAATGAAGCGGATCAAAATCTTTTAGCGCCCCTTCTCGGTCTACTAGCTAACCAAGGGATTTAATAGAGAATGAAAATTTATCTTAATTTAGCTTCTCAGCCTAGCCGCAATCGCCGGTTCTTCTTTCTTATTGGCGGTACTCTTTTTATTTTAAATTTAGCCTCTCTTTTTATTTCTTTGTGGCTCTTTATTGATTATCAGAAAACCTTTAGGCAAAAACGAGATGAAATCATTAGGATTTCAATGGAGGAAGATGCTCTGCGAAGAGAAGAAAGGCAATTTACTGCTCGAGCCTCGGCTTTATCTAAAAGTTTGGAAACTGAGGTCGAGTTAGTCAATTCTATCATTATCGAAAAGAGTTTTTCTTGGTCTGATTTTTTTTCTAGACTAGAAAAGGCTCTACCTCCAACCTGTTATCTCAATTCATTAAATTTTAATCGAAGACCAGATATGAAATTGGAAGTTAAATTTAGGTTAGTTGCTCCTAATCTTAACTCTTATTTAGCCACCATTGATAAATTAAGAGAGGTTGGATTTTCAGGTCTTCAAGTTCAAAGTGAAGACTTGAGTGGTCCATCGATTATTTCGGAAATGGTTATGATCTATGAAGGCAATAATTGAATCCTTGACTCAAAACGAGAGGAAGATTCTTAAAATCCTCTTTTTAATTTTTATTTTGTTTTTTCTCTTTTTAATCTTTAATTTGACTTGGCAAAAGAGTCAGGTCTCACGACTTGAAACCAAGCTTGAGGCCCAAAAAAAGTCTCTCGAGAAAGCTAAAGAAGCTAAGGATAAAAGTGAGCAACAATGGCTTTTTTGGTCTGAAGCCAGTCACCAGCTTAAAGAATTAAAGACAAAATGGTTTTATCGGGCCGAAGAGGGGATGCGTCAGATAAGAATTGACCTTGACGAAATTTTTAGAGAAGCTAGACTGAGTCTTCCCGTTTTGCAATACAATTATCAAGATCTGGAGAAGGGAAAAATAAGAAAAGTTAGCTTCAATTTACGGTTAAAAACTTCCTATTTGGCCCTAAGAGAGTTAATCGCTCGACTTGAGTCTTTTCCAAGGTTTCTTCTTCTTGAAGATATAGATTTTCCGAACATAATTGAAGCTGATAGTAACCTAGATTTAAGATTGGTCATAAGTGCTTATTATGTTTATCAATAAAAAAACAAGGCAGTCAAAGATCAAAGTTTTCTTTGTTAATTTGCTGGTTGTTTTATTTATTTTCTTGGCTCCTTTTTTTGGTCAGAAATTAGAGAAAAAACCGGCTTCTATTCAGGACCATTCATTAATTAAAATTGATCTTTTGCCGAATAACCAAAAAATTCTTGCCCCAATTCAAAGAAATATTTTTTCTCCTCAGACTTTTTCATCTCCTATTTCTCTCTATTCGACGGGAAGGCCAGATTTAGCCAAAGGAGTTGAGGTAGTTGGAGAAAAAGGAGAGCCTGAGGAAGAGAAAATTGCCAATCAGGCTAGCTCTTATCTTTCCTTACGCTATATTGGCTATATCCATTCCCCCGAAAAAACAATTGCCCTAATTATTGTCAATGGATTGGCTATGGCGGTTGAAGAAGGTGAATATATTTTGCTTGATTTTAAAGTGGCTAAAATAAACCCAGAAGAAATTATCTTAGTCGGACCAGATAAGGGGGAAATTCGCTTTTCCCTTGAAGGAGAGAAAAAATGAGAAAATTTTGCCTGATCTTAATTTCTCTAATTTTTGTTCTCAGTTGTGCGACCTTTAGTCGTCATTATCAATTAGGCGCTCAGGCAGAGATGGCCAAACGTTGGGACGAAGCGGTTAAATATTATGAGCGGGCAGCTCTTGAAAACCCGAGAGAATCCGTTTATCGAATAGCTTTGCTTCGAGCAAAGATAGCCGCAAGCCTTTACCATCTTCAAGAAGCCCGAAGATTAGTAGCCGAAGGAAAAATTGAAGAGGCCAAGAAAGCCTATGATCAGGCTATAGCTTATGATCCCCATAATCGGGCTTTGATTTTTGAAGCAATGAGCTTAACTCAAGAAAAGTCCCAATTAGAAAAAAAACCAGACCAGAAAAAAATCGAATATCCGGTTAAACTCAAAGTTTCCTCAGAAAAGGTTGGCTTAAAATTCATCGAGGCACCGCTTAAATCCATTTTTCAAGCTCTTGGAAAGTTCGCCGGCATAAATATCCTTTTTGATGAAACCTTTCAAGATCGACCTATCTCCATTGATCTGACAAATAAGACCTTTGAAGAGGCCTTAGGCAATCTTTGCCTTATCAGTCGCAATTTTTACCGAGTCATCGATGAAAATTCAGTTATCATTGTTCCTGATCGCCCAGAAAAAAGGCTTCAGTATGAAGTCAGTGCTATCCGGACCTTTTACCTTTCCAACATTCCAGTTGAAGCGGTTCAAAGTCAGCTTCAATTGATGTTGCGAACAGCTTATCGAGCCCCTCTGATTATGGCCGATAAAAATATGAATTGTTTAACGATCAGAGATTCTCCAGCCAATGTTGAACTGGCTGAAAAACTAATTAAGCTCTGGGATAAAGCCAAAGCCGAGGTCATTATTGATTTAGAAATCATGGAAGTCTCCAGAATGAAACTTCGCCAGCTTGGTTTGAGCTTTGATCAGAATATTGTTGGCCTCAAATATTCAGGAACAGGGGTAAATAATCAAGGCTGGTTTAATCTAAAGGATATCGATTTTACAAAAATGGAAAATTATCAGCTAAGTGTTCCAGCGGCCTTCATTCAATTTCTCGAGACTGACGCTGATACTAAAATCATCGCTCAACCGAGGCTTCGAGGTCTAGCTGATGAAGAGATTAGGTCTCTAGTTGGCCAGAGAGTACCTATTCCTCAGACTACCTTTACGCCCATCGCAGCTGGTGGGGTGAGTCAGCAGCCTATAACTTCCTTTGTGTATCAGGATGTGGGCCTAGAAATAAAAATCAAACCGAAAATCCATTTCGAAAGGGAAGTTACTTTAGATCTTGAAATGAAAATTACTTCTATCGCTGGTACAGGAATAGCTGATATTCCCATAATCACCACCCGAGAAGTAAAAAATATTCTTAGGCTAAAAGATGGGGAAACCAATTTATTAGGTGGCTTGCTTAAGGACGAAGAAAGAAAGAGTTTAAAGGGGATAGCTGGACTTAAGAATTTACCGATTATTGGGCGTCTTTTTTCAGCCGAAGATACAACAGTCGAACAAACAGATGTGGTGCTGACCATAACTCCCTATATCATTAGAACCTTACCTTTGACTGAGGAGGATATGAAACCAATTTGGGTTGATGTGGAAGGGATGGTTTCTCCGACCCAGACAACCAGCGCTCCTATCACCTTTATTGAAAGATTGCAAGCTCAAGAGATGGAAGAGATTGAGAGAGCTCGAGAGGAGGCGAGACGTGGGAATTGGATTGAAATTAGTCCCTTAACTGTTGATGTCCCCAAAGGAAGAGAATTCCGATTAGCAGTGAATTTACGCTGTCAAGAAGAAATGGCCAACCTTTCTGTTAATCTTAGAATAAATCCTTCTGTGGTCAAAATAAAGGAGATTCTTGCCGGGGGCATTATCTCTCAGATGGGGGAAAAGGCTCCTTTTCTAAAAAACATAGAGTCTTCAGGCGGTAGCGCCCTTATTGCCTTTTCCAGTCCGCAGGTAGGTCGAGGCTTTAAAGGTGAGGGCAATCTAGCCATTATCGTTTGTGAAGCGGTGAACCAAGGAGAAACTGAGATAGCCATAGCTTCAGTTACCGGAAATGCGCCGACAGGAGCAAGCCTCTCCTTCAACTCTCGAGGGGCAACGATTATTGTCAGATGATTTCGAAAAAAGATTTTAAGAAAAAAAAGAAATTTAATGAAATTAAAAGATAGGGAAAAATGGTTCATATTCTTACGGGTCGGGTTGATTCTGGGAAGACAGCTCTCCTTGGTCGAGTCTTGAATAGTCTTGGTCATTTAAAAAAAAGATGTGATGGCTTTCTCACCCCAAAAGTTTATGAAGGAGAAAAATTTATCGGGTATGATTTGCTGGATTTAAGAAGAAACGAATATTGCCCTTATATCCGAATGAGCCAGCGAGAGGAGGAAAACCAAGTTGGTCGATTTTATTTTCTGCCAGCTGGATTAGAAAGAGCAATTAAAATCATTTGGCAACATCAAATTATGGATTATCTTATCATTGATGAAGTTGGCCCCCTCGAACTTGCTGGCCGGGGTCTTTGGCCGGCCCTCAATCAGCAGCTGAGGCGTTCTGGCTTTCGGGGCCTCTTGGTTATAAGAATAGGACTAATTGAGCCTTTTATGACTATGCTAAAAGGGTTAAAATTACAGCAGTTTGAGGTAACTTCACCGACTATCGAAGTCGAATTGAAAAATGCTATCCAGACTTTATTCCAAATTAATTAAATAAAAAACTTTTACCTTATATCGGCTCAATTAACTTTCCTTGTCCGTGGCTATTAATTTTGATATCATCCCTTGGTTGAATAAATTTATTAAAATTTATTAAATGTTTGTTTAGGCCAAAGGGTTTGATCGAGGAAAGCTCTTTTTAAAAGCTGGTTTCATTTGTTTTCTTAAAAATAGCTCACATTATTATCTTAAGCTAGGCTAATGAAATCAGTTTAAGATGAACCGGAAAGAAAATTTTATTTCCAGGACAGCTCTCGGTTTGGTAGTGGCGGCAACTGGAGTAGGTGCTGGTGATCTTCTTACGGCTTCTTTGGCTGGTTCGATCGTTGGGCCGTCTGTTCTCTGGGCTGCTTGGGTTGGGGCGTTGCTTAAATTTGTTCTTAATGAAGGGATAGCTCGCTGGCAGATGGCCACCGGTAAATCTATTCTGGAAGGCTGGCTTTTTTATTTGCCGCCATTTTTTCCTTGGCTTTTTTTTGTTTATTTTTTACTTTGGTCATTTTATGTAGGCGGGGCTTTAATCAATGCTTGTGGCGTTGCTGGCGTTGGCTTTTTGTCTTTGGGTCACCCAGGGCATGCTCGATTTATTTGGGGGATTCTCCATTCTTTAGCTGGCTTAATCATTGTCTTGAGAGGTGGCTTTGAGGTCTTTCAGCGTCTGATGGCTTATCTCATCGCTACTATGGTTATGACTGTTTTTATCAGTTTAATCCTTATTCAACCTGATTGGGTAAAACTTATTAAAGGCATAATTTGGCCGACTTTCCTTCCTTCCCAAACCAGCTGGTCTATCGCTGTAATGGGCGGGATTGGTGGTACTGTTACCATTATTTGCTATAACTACTGGGTGGAAGAAAAGAAGCGAAGGGGTTGGGAGGGGCTCCGAGCTTGTCGCTTTGATTTGAGCCTTGGTTATACCCTGACTGCTTTCTTCGGTTTAGCCATGATCATTATTGGCTCAAAAATTACCGTGCGAGGTCGAGGTGATGAGGTTGCCCTTCAGCTGGCGGAGAAATTGGGCGAGCTTCTTGGCCCAGCGGGTAAATGGCTTTTTCTGACCGGCTTTTGGAGTGCTGTATTTTCTAGCCTTCTAGGAGTTTGGCAGGGGGTCCCCTATATCTTTACTGATTTCCTTCGCCTTAATAGGCAAAAAAAGGAAGTTAAAGAAAGAGCTAAAGCTGAAATCAGAAGGAATGACGATCAGGTTGTGGTTCAAGAACTTAGTTTAAATCGGGTCAAGAATAATCAAAATCTAATTAGATCCAATTCAGCGAAGACAAAGCCGGATTTGACTCGAACACTTAGTTATCGACTCTATCTTGTTGGGATATCTTTCTTGCCTCTTTTTTCCCTTTTCTTTACGGTTCAGAAAATTCAATTGATTTATGCTTTTCTTGGAGCTTTATTTATGCCTTTTTTAGCCCTGACTCTTCTTATCCTTAATAACCAAAAAACCAGATTACTTGGGTCTTTTCGAAATAGTTGGTTAAGCAATCTATTGCTCCTTATAAACTTTCTTTTTTTTAGCTACGTAGGTTGGCAGGAAATTAAAAAACTTCTTCTTTCTTTATTCTGAGAAATTTATTTTTCTTTCTCAGTTTTCACTGGCCACCTATAAATCAAAGTCGGCCATTTTCGGGTAAAGAGAATGACTTTTGACCCTAAACGAGAAGTGAAATTTTCCCTGAGCGGGTTCATTGACTTGAAGCGAGCCTTTTCGCTAAAATCATCTTACTTAAGGCGGTGTAGCTCAGTTGGTTAGAGCATGCGGCTCATATCCGCAGTGTCGGGG
>JAOAFQ010000082.1 GCA_026416195.1 Candidatus Aminicenantota bacterium
CGCTCGTCGGCAGCGTCAGATGTGTATAAGAGACAGTCGATGGAGGTTGTGGAAAGCTTGAATAAAGACCTCTTAACAGACATCTTCAGCGTCCTGGCGATTTTGAAGAAGGCTCAAAGCTAAGGCCATCATCTGATTCCCATAGGCTTCGACAATAAATTTGAAGGCTTCAAGCTTGCCCTGAAGGCAGTGGGCTATCGCTTCCTTGGCTATCGCTTCCTTTTCATCCATTGTCATTATTTTCCTTGGTTTAAACCAGACTTTAAATTTGATATTGAAAGAAATTTTTTCCAAGGGGGGAAAGCCTTTAAGAGGAAAAAATTTTTATAATTGGTTTTTAAAAAAGCGATCATTTATAATTTAACGATTAGTTAGGTTTCTAAACAGAAGGTTTTTGGCAGAAGAAACTGGCTGATTATTTAGCTTCCAAGAAGGTTCGTTTTGTTTGGAGAAAAAAGGATTAAAATCAAAATAAAGCACCCGATGTAAATTATTCGAGCCAAGTTTAATTGATTTAAAGACGAAATCAAATCATTTAAAATGAAAAACCGAATTTAAAAAATTTATCGGAGGTGGAGATGATGAAAGGCAGAGGCCAAAAGGGAGTTCTTTTTATTATTTTCTCAATTTTAAGTATGGCTGCGGTTGTTTCCGGACAGGTTCAGCCCCAAGAAAAGCCACTTAAGTATTTAGTCATTGTTGGCGCCAGGCTAATTGATGGGACAGGTGCGCCCCCCCTGGATAACGCCGTCATTGTTATAGCTAATGATCGAATTGTCGATTGTGGACGGAAAGGCGAGGTAAAAATTCCTGAGAGCGCTGAAATTATTGAGGTTAAAGGCAAAACAGTCATCCCTGGATTGATTGATGCCCATTTGCACTTTACTTATCCTCCCAAAGAAGAAGAATTTTTTTTCATCAATGACGCTATTTCCGCTTTTCGAGCGGCTCATTTTCTCCGCCAAATGCTTTTCATTGGGGTAACGACAGTGAGGGATGTTTCTTCTTTTGGTCGAACTGGCTATGAAGCTAAGAAAGCCTTTAATCTTGGTTTATTTGAGGGGAGCAGGCCAATTGTTACTGGTCCAGGAATTACCTGTACCGGGGGCCATGGAACTGAGGGTTATCGCGAAGGAATTGTCGAGGAGGCTGATGGCCCAGATGGTTTTCGTCGGGCTGTTCGTGATCGAGTCAAAAATGGAGCTGATTTAATTAAAATTTTATCACCTTACTCGAGGGAAGAAATTTTCGCAGCTATTGAAGAAGCTCATTTCCACGAAAAATTCATTACTGTCCATTCCGGCGTTTATAAGGCTCAGTATGATTTCGTTCGCTGGGCGGTCGAAGCTGGAGCCGATTGTATTGAGCATGCTTATGCTCTTCCGGATGATGTTATTTCCCACATGGCTGCCAAAAAGATTTACTGTGTGCCGACTCTATCTATTCTTCTCAAACTGGCCGAGCAATATAAAAAGAAGGGGCCAGAATGGGATTGGAAGATAAAGAAATATTTAGAGTGTCGAGAAATTTTTCGCAAATTGCGGGCCGCTGGTGTAAAGATGGCTATTGGGACGGATGCTGTCGGCGAAAACATGGTCTTTTATCCCCATTTTTATTTTGAGGAAGTGGAGAATTTTGTGGCCCTTGGCGCGACGCCCATGGAGGCGATTGTGGCGGCCACAAAAATCGGGGCTGAAGTTTGTGCGGCCAGCGATCGGTTAGGAACAATTGAGAAAGGCAAAATAGCTGATTTGGTTGTATTAGCTGGCGATCCTTTGAAGGATATAAGACAGCTGCGGACAGCTACGATGATCATCCAGGCCGGCCGCCTCATCCCCCTTAAATAGATTCCCCCTTTAAATAGGTTCCACCTTACATATTTACCTATTTTTTACTTACATTATTTTTTTGTACTGACATATTTGCTTTTTTTATTAAACCAGCTTCGTCTTAACCTTTAGTCTCTTTCTTAATTTGATTTTATAAGCAAGGATACAGCAATTAATAAAAATTAATAAACAAAAAGCTCAAAGAGAGTTGAAATTTTTATTTCAGTTATCATCATGAACAAGAAGAGAATTTTTTTAAAGAAATATCAATTTAATTATCTTATATAAAGCACCATTGCGTGGTGGAAAAATTGGGTAATATGTGAGGCGTCACCGTTTTTGAGTGAGGGAAAGGTGAAGGGCTTCAATTAATTGATCGGCATTGCGTTCATTGAAAACTAAGGGAGGCTTTATTTTAATTACATTTCGCCAGGGGCCGTCAGGGCTAACCAACACACCAAAGTCTTTCATTTTTTCAACAACGTAACGGGTTTCTTCAGTGGCTGGCTCTAAGGTTGTCCGATCTCTTACAAGTTCAACTCCTAAGAAAAGGCCTTGCCCCCGAACATCTCCGATAAGCTCATGTTCCTTTTGAAGTTGCTTTAAGCCTTTCTTCAAATAAGCGCCAACTTGCTTAGCTTTCTTCGGCAGTTCTTCTTCTTCGATCGCCTCCAGCACAGCCAAACCAGCCGCGCAGGAGACAGGATTTCCTCCATAAGTATTGAAATACTCCATACCAGTAACAAAAGATCGGGCTATTTCTTCCGTGGTTATCACCGCCCCTAGAGGATGGCCATTTCCTATAGGTTTGCCCAAAGTGACAAGATCAGGAACAATTCCTTGAGTTTCAAAGCCCCAAAAATGGTCGCCTAATCGACCAAAGCCTATCTGGACCTCGTCCGCAATACAAATTCCGCCTGCCTCGCGCACGTATTCTAGAGCCTTTTTTAAGTAGCCAGAAGGAAAGAAGATTTGGCCGGCACAGCCCATGACTGATTCGAAAATAAAGCAAGCTAACTTTTTTCCCGAAGCTTTGATTATCTCCACCTTTTTTTTTACTTCGAGAGCATATTTTTCCCCAGCTCGTTCATCATTATATCGATATGGTCCGCGGTAAGGGTCAGGAGTCATAACTTTATGGACATAAGGAGGAGCGCCTTTGCCTCCAGGTCCATCAAATTTATACGGACTAATGGCGATTAAAGAAGTTAAATTTCCATGGTAAGCGCCATCAATCACGATAACTTCAGTTCCACCGGTAAAATTAAAAGCTAGACGGAGGGCTAAATCATTAGCTTCGCTTCCCGAATTAACCAAAAAGACATAGCGAAGTTCAGGAGGCAGCTTGGCTGTTAATTTTTCAGCATATTCCCCAAGCCATTCATAAAGATAACGAGTATTGGTATTAAGTAAGCTCATTTGTTGGCTAACCGCTTTGACCACCTTGGGATGGCAATGGCCTAAATGACAAACATTATTGACCGCATCAAGATAAGTTTTACCAGCTGCATCGTAGAGGTATTGAAGAGCCCCTCTTATGAGGTGAAGAGGACGCTTATAAGCTAAACTTAAAGCAGCAGAAAAATATCTTTTTCTTTTGGCTAAAATTTCTTTTTTACTAGGTATCGAAGATACAGGCTTAATGCCACAAGCCTTAAGGAAAAGGCGTCGAATTTTCTCTGGATTGGTTTCAAGGAAAAAATTAAGCAAAGCCCAAGCTGGTCTTGCTGAGATCGAAATATATTTATTAGTTGGTTCTTCCCTCTGTCGCCAAGCGGACATAGTTAAGCTAATACAGAGTCTGGCTATAATAAGATCAGGTAAAAGATTGATTTCTTCTGGTTTCAAAGAGAATGTTTGATGATAAGCTGATAATAAAGTTGTCCCAACCTCAAAAGGTTCAACTTTATTCATCATGGCGTAAGTTAAAGCAATGGCTATTTCAGCGGCTACGTATGTTTCAACCATGTCGCCAAAATCAATTAAGCCAGTTATTCGTGGCGGTTGACCCGAGTTTTTTCGGCTGATAATTAAATTGTTTTCATTGGCGTCGTTGTAAATTACACTTTGTCTGAGCTTCGCGACCTCAGGTAGAATTCTCAATTCAAGCTGGGTGAGAAAAAACTCAATTAACCGTCTTTTCTCTTTATCAGCTATAAATTTGAGTCTTTCTTTAGACCAAAGAACATTCTTTAAATCCCAGGGTATTTCCCGATGAGAAGCGGGATGTGAGAAAGTCAATAAAGCTTGGTCAATTAATCCAAGAAGTTGCCCCAATTCTTTCCAAGTAAACGGAGGGATTTTTTCTAAACAAGAAAAAACTTCTCCTGGGACATAAGTTAAGAGACGCACCAGATATTTATGACCATCTCTTCCTTCCACTTCATTTATTTGCTCCCCATTCAAGGCAGCGAGAACCCGGGGAAATTTAATTTGAGGAAGCTTGGAAGCTAAGAATTCCATCGCTTTATTTTGTAAATCAAGTTCGTCACGGGTTTCGCCTCGATTAGAAATTTTAAGGACGAATTCTCTGCCCAAACGGTCCCGAAGATAAAAATTGCGGCAACTATAACCAGATAAATATTCAACTTCAGCTTCAAGCCCAAAAAGTTCACGAGCAATTTTTCTGGCTTCCCTTAAATCAAACTTTGGACGCGGGAATTCTTCTCTCATCATTTTTCTTCTCCTAAAATTAAGATTATGTTGGCCTTGTTATATTGGCCTTGTCATCTATCTCAACTGACGATTTTTTATCTCAGGGGCAAGTCAAATCGTTTTCTCTTAATTATTAAGCTCATAGGCTAGTTTAATAATTTGGTTTATTCTAATATAACAAACCAAACAAAAATAGATGGATAAGAATAGTCTAGATAGGTAAGAATATTAGAAGGAGGCTGAGAAAATCAAGAAAGCAAAGAGCGAAAAAATTTTTAGCCACTCTTTTGTCATCATGTCAGACCCTCTCAATTATGTTTAAGACATAGCTAAATTTATTAATTTTTAGGTGAAATGGTAGTAAATATGGTAAAATTGTTTTTCTATTGAGGAAGAAAAAGAAAGGAATGAGAGAATAAAGGATAAAAGACAAAGTAGCTAAGAATAGCCAATATTAATTTAGTAATTTTCAATTAATAGGGAGGATTAGGAATGCGTAAATTCGTCATCCAAGTTGACCCTTTAACGGGCGAAAAATTTATTGAGGTTCCTTTTAGGAAACACCACATCATTGAGAATTCTATTTACAACAAAAGCTCGGCCTTTACCTTGGAAGAAAGAGAATCGCTTGATCTATGGGGTTTACTTCCAGAAAAGGTCTCAACGCTTGAGGAACAATGTCAGAGAGTTATCGAAAGTTATTCTCGAAAAACGGATCCTCTTGAGAAATATATTTATCTTCTTAGCCTACTAGATAGAAATGAGACTTTATTTTATAGAGTTTTTCTTGACCATCTTGAGGAGATGCTACCCTATGTCTATACTCCGACAGTAGGCGAAGCCGCTAAAACCTTCAGCCATATTTTCAGAAAATTGAGAGGTCTTTTTGTCTCGGCCAATCGAATCTCTCTTATTGACCGGATCTTCTCAAATGCTCCTTTTTCTAATATCCATCTTATCGTGGTTACTGATGGTGAAAGAATTCTCGGACTAGGAGACCAAGGAATTGGTGGGATGGCTATTCCTATTGGGAAAATAAGTCTATATGTGGTTGCAGCGGGAATTCATCCAGCCCTGTGCCTCCCAGTGTGTATTGATGTAGGAACAAACAATGAAAATTTACAGAAAGACCCACTCTATATTGGCCTTAAGAACAAAAGATTAGAAGGAGAAGAATATGATTTTGTGATTGAAGAATTTGTCAAAGGGGTGAGAAGAAACTTTCCTCACGCCATTCTCCAATGGGAAGATTTTGGAAAGCAGAATGCCTTGAGATTACTGAATAGATATCGAGAAAGAATATGTTCTTTTAATGATGATATCCAGGGCACCGGAGCCATCGCTCTGGCCACTATTTATTCAGCTATGAGATTGAAAGAGGAAAAGTTGAAGGATCAGCGATACGTTATTTTTGGTTTTGGTCAAGCCGGCTATGGGATTGCTAATGCTTTGGTGCGAGGAATGATGGAGGAGGGATTAACTGAGAAAGAGAGCAAGGAAAGGATATATCCAGTGGATAAGGAGGGTTTATTGATTGAGGGAATGACAGTTGATGAATACCAAAGACCTTTTGTTCGAGAAAAGAATTCTATTAGCGGGTGGAAGTTGGAAAAAGAAGGTTTTATTGGCTTGAAAGATACCATCGTCAATGCAAAAGCCACCGTTCTAATTGGAGTGTCAGGGGTGGCGGGGGCATTTAATGAGGACATTTTAAAAGCCATGGCCAGAAATTGTGAATTCCCCTTGATTCTTGCCCTTTCTAATCCAACTTCAAAGAGTGAATGTTCTCCCGAAGCGGCTCTCAGAGCCACGGATGGAAGATGTCTCATCGCCACCGGCAGTCCTTTCCCTCCTGTAAAGTTTAATGGAATAGAAAGATTTATCTCGCAGTGCAACAATATGTATATTTTTCCTGGAATTGGACTGGGGGCTATTGTCTCAATGTCCCTTAAAATTACCGATGAAATGTTTGTTTATTCAGCCAAACAAGTAGCGGACTTAGTTTCCCAAGAAGACCTTAAAAGAGGTAAACTCCTTCCTGATATCAAAAACATAAGACAAGTTTCGGAAATGGTTGCTTTTGCAGTCGCCAAAATATCCAGAGACTCGGGTTTTGGCATTAGAGGAAGTGATGAAAAATTGCTGGAAATGATAAGGAACTCCATGTGGGATCCTAAATATCTTCCCTACAGATGGGCCGGCTCAAAATAACCGTTTTTACATTAATTAATCATTAATTGGTACCGACAATCATATTTACCCGATTTTTTACCCCATTTTTTATCATAAAACAAAAGTCAAAGGTAAATACTTCTTTTTGTAAAGACAAATTGTAAAGATTCCTTATTTGGTACCATCTTACATATTAACCTGGTTTTTACCCCAATTATTTTACCATTTCCTAAAAAAAAGCTACCAAAAATAGGTACCATCTAACATATTTACATAATTTTTAATTTTAAAAGCAAGGTAAATTTTTAGGAAATATGTGAGGTGGTATCTTTTTTAAGGTAAATTTTTTAGTTAATACATCCCATTTTTCTCCTAAATAGAACGGTTTTTACAAAAAATTTTCTTGATGCTTCTTTTTGAGCCTTATATAATTTAATCATAAAAAGAATCAAATTAAAAAAGGAGATTAGATTGCATTAAATTAAGAGTTCATAATTATGGCGAAAGTTTGAACTTCCCCCCAAATTTTGGACAGGTGTTTAAGGTGAATTTTGCCACGCCTATCTAATGAAGGAGGTATGGTAAACTGCAGGTTATGAGACATCGAGGTGATG
>JAOAFQ010000144.1 GCA_026416195.1 Candidatus Aminicenantota bacterium
GGAAGGCCCAGGAGAGCTTTTTTTAGTTATTATATTTTCATCAATTCCAGTGGAAGAGACATCATTAAAAACATATTCAAAACCATAGAAAAGGGGGTTACTGAGACCGATTGATTTCAACCAGTCAAGGTTAATCGAATAAGCGTTCACTTCTTCTAAGCGATGACGTCTGATCGCATCATTTAGATCTCGGTCAATTCGACTTTCTTCAAAAAATTGGTGAGCTAAGCGCAGAGAAAATTTATTATAGATGGCTGTTTCATCTTCGTGGGTCAATTGCAAGGTATTCATCATCCATTTTTGGGGGCCATAATCCCACTCCGCATACCTGGGCAAGCCTTTTCTAAGGCGGCAATGACGATCATACCGGCCATAGGGCGAAGTCTCTGAATAATGAAAGCCATATTGCCAGTCCCAAGCTGGAGTAGGTTGGAAACGAATTTTCTGCATCAAGTTCATCTGGGAATAAGCTGAAGGAATTTGCAGTTTCGGGTCACTCTGAGTAATTACCCGATCAACCCCATCTATCCGCTCGACATAAAAGGGTTTTAAATAATCATTCGGCCCATGGCTGCCTTGGCGAAGATGATCAAAATCAAAATAACTGATGCTTGAAACAAAAGCCCATTTTTTCCAGCCGACATTAACATCAAAATGACCGGTTTTCTCCTTATTGGCTGAAGAAAAGCGAGCAACTGCTTGGCCAGTAATGAGCGGCTCATTGGTCAAAGAAAATTTGGGAACAATTGTCTGAAAACACATGACGCCGCCAATGGCATCGCTTCCGTAAACTAATGAGCCCGGACCAAAAAAGATTTCCGTATTTTCAATAGCCAAAGGATCGAGAGAAATGACCTGCTGAATGTTCCCTCCTCGAAAAATAGCATTATTCATTCGGACGCCATCAACACTATAAAGGAGACGATAAGTCGCAAAACCGCGGAACATAGGACTTCCCCCCGCTTGTTGGCTTTTCTGAATAAAAACTTTACCCGAGATCCCGAGAAGATCAGCGGTGGTTTGCGGACTTTCAAGTGCGACCTGCGTTGGAGAAATAGTAAAGACGCGGATAGGAATCTCATTAGTCGTCTGCCGCCACCGGGAAGCTGAAACGACAATGTCATGAACTTCAAAAGGAGTAGGGGTCATCGTAACTTCAAAATTAAGCTTTTCGAGCTCAGCAAAGCTAGTAACTAAACTTACATAACCCAGGCGACTTATGGTTATTTCAGTCGCTCCTTTAAAGGCTGAAATATCGGCTTGGCCTTTTTCATTGGTAATGGCCAAGGCTTTAGGGGCTTCGCTTTTAATTTGAGCCAAGGCAATAGGTTCACCGGTTTTTTGATCTTTGACTGTTATAATCTGAGCCAAAGCCGATGAAGTCAAAACCAAAATTATATTCAAAATTAAAATTATTTTTAGATTATTCAAAACTAATTGATTTTTTCCTTTCTCAATCATCCTCTGCCTCCTTTTCTTAATCATCATTTAGGTGTTTTAGAAGACAGGAAAATTTAATAAGAATGGAGCTTTTTTCTAAAGCCAAAAATTTGAAAAAAATAAATTTTCTGGTTGATATTTTTAAGGTTAAATCAACCAGCGAGGAGGAGGCGTAGGTGGCTCAGCTAAAAATGAAGAATAGGTTTTAATTAAAGAGATATTGAGAAAAGATAATCCTTCAGGTCCTTTTAGGTTTAAACCAAAATAAGAGAAAAATAAGGAGACTTTAAAATCGGGCGATAATTCTTCTTGATTAATCAATCCTTGGCTTTTCTTTTTAAGAGCTTCGAAAGCAATCTCCCTTATTTCCTTTTCTAAGTCAGTTTCTTCCCGGTCTTCCCAACACCAGAAGAAGATTTTATCTCCTTCCTTAGTAAAATCGACCACATCATATAATTTTTGGTTAAATTCAAATTCTTTATCTGACCTCCATCTGAGTTTTGTCTGAGCTTCTTCCAAAGAAAATAGAAAAAGAACAAGTTTCTCCTTTTCAATCCCTTGGCTAATCTCTTCAGCTATTTCTTTTTTAACCATCTCTTTTCGGTGTTGAAGCCAGATGAATTGGCCAAACTTAGGATCCACAAGGAGAAAAGAGGGTAAGGCCATAACCACAAGACAAAAAGAGAGCCAAGAGCGAAAAAGCTTTTTCTTTCTGAGCCTTTTCAAAGCTCTCTCACTCATGGAGATTATTATTTTAACCAAAAAAAACAGTTTAACAAATAAAATGGTTGTGGGTAAAAAGAGAACAAAAGAGGACTTTCGCGACGACTGAAGCGATTATTGAAGATTTAGTTCAGATGGCGGCCTTCGGGGGAAGTCGACGAAGTTGATCGGCGAGAATATTGAAGCGAAGCAAGTTACCC
>JAOAFQ010000163.1 GCA_026416195.1 Candidatus Aminicenantota bacterium
GATAAAAATAATTCAAGGGTCTCCTTTAATTAATTTAGCCACGCCAGCTAAGCCTGGTGAAATTTTGGGGGTAACTAAAGAAGGTATAGATGTAAGTTGTGGAGACGGCTATAGATATCGGCTCGAAAGGATAAAGCGAGAAAATCGACGAGAAATGAAGGCTTATGAAGCTGCTTTAGGTTTAAGAATAAAAGTAGGTGACTCTTTCGAAACTCAGACTCAATCGTAGGTTATTTATTCTTCTTCAAGTATATATTGAAGGGGATTAACTGATTTTCCGTTGATTTGAACTTCATAATGAAGATGGGGACCTAAGGCTTTACCTGTCTTGCCAACCAAGCCAATAATGTCTCCTCTCTTTACTTTTTGTCCAGGCCGAACAAGAATTTTATCTAAATGATAAAAAAGAGTACTTAGCCCACCACCATGACTAATCTGAATGGTTTTTCCCCCAATTCGGTCATTTTTGGTCTCGATGACAACTCCGTCAGCCGTAGCGACAACCGGATTACCCAAATTAGTAGCGATATCAATACCTTTATGAAAAGTCTGTTTCCCAGTAAATGGATCAATTCTCCAGCCAAAGCCAGAAGTTATAAAACCAACGGTTGGCCAAATTGTCGGGGTTTGAGCAAGTCGGGCTCTTTGTTGTTCAAAAAAGCTCAAAAGGGTACCAAAATTTTGCTCTAACTGTTCAGCCTTTAGGTGAATTTGGGAAAGAGATAAGGCTGACGAACTCGAATCAGCGGACCAATTGGGATTAGCCACCTGAAAACCATTGGTCTCTTCTCCTGAGCCTACCCCTACCTCTTTCAGAGCTTCAGGCGACCGTAACCCGGCCATCACATTAAGCTTACGAGCATAGCTTTCAAATGCCTGAATTTTAGCCATAAGCTGCCTAATTGAATTTTCATAACTGGCAATAACTTTTTTCTGCTCCTGATTTTCACTCTGAAGCTGACGATATCTTGCTCTGGTAACATTCATACTGAAATAGTCGACTAAAAAACCAGCCAGAATAACTCCAAATCCAATAATTACCGAAAAAATTAACCGGCTTGTCCTTCGAGAAAGAGTGATGGTTTTTGTTGTCCCTTTAGTATGTGGAACAATTATTAGAGATAAGAACTTCTTCTTAGCCATCAATATGGCAATTCCTTATCAAAATAAAAAAAACATGTCAAGTCTCTCTTACTTTTTTTTTAATGGGAATATTTTCTTGAATCCATCGAATAATTTCTTGAGTCGAGGTTCCAGGAAGGAATATTTCTTTTAAGCCAATTCGTTTTAATCGAGGGATATCCTTTTCTGGGATAATGCCTCCAGCAATGACCGGAATATCCCCGGCCCCTTTTCTTTTAAGAAGCTTCATAATTTGAGGGAAAAGGACATTATGAGCTCCACTTAAAATGCTTAAGCCAATGAGATCAACATCCTCTTGGATAGCCGCATTAACAATTTCTTCAGGGGTTCGCCTTAGGCCAGTATAGATAACCTCCATTCCAGCATCTTTTAAAGCCCGACAGATAATCTTAGCTCCTCGGTCATGACCATCAAGCCCAGGTTTGGCAATAAGAACTCTGAGCCGAGTCTCTCGGCTCACGGATTTAGCTAAGGATGGACTATCTTGGGCCAATTTTTCCTTTTTCTTAACCATTCCGATCTCCTTTAATAAGTAATAGGTTCTTCATAAACTCCATAAATTTCTTTTAGAGCATTCATTATTTCACCAACCGTGGCATAGGCTCGAACACAATCAAGAATAAAGGGCATAAGATTAACCTCATCTTGGGCTGCTTTTTTGAGATCATTTAGAGTTTGTTTAACCTTAGCGTTATTTCTCGTTCTCTTTATCTCCCGCAAACGATTCAGCTGATGTCGAGCCACAGTCGGATCAACTTCAAGGATGGGAATGGGTTCATGCTCCATTTCGAAGGCATTAACGCCCACAATGATTTTCTCCTTTCTTTCGATTTCTTGCTGATAACGATAAGCACTCTCAGCAATTTCTTTTTGCGGAAAACCGAGTTCAATCGCCCTGACCATACCTCCAAGTTCATCGATTTTTTTAATATATTCTTTCGCTTCCTTTTCCAGTTCTTGAGTCAATCTTTCGATGTAATAACTGCCTCCAAGAGGATCGATCGTATTAATTACCCCACTTTCATAAGCAATAATCTGCTGGGTCCGGAGAGCAATAGTTACAGCTTGCTCGGTCGGAAGAGCATAGGTTTCATCAAGGGAATTGGTATGAAGGGATTGAGTCCCGCCGAGTACTGCGGCCAAAGCCTGAATTGTTACTCGAATGATATTGTTATAAGGCTGTTGAGCCATAAGGGAAACGCCAGAAGTCTGAGTATGAAAACGAAGCCACCAAGAGCGTTCCTTTTTGGCACCAAATCTTTCCCTCATTACTTCAGCCCAAATCTTCCGAGCCGCTCGAAATTTGGCAATCTCCTCAAAAAAGTCATTATGGGCATTAAAGAAAAAGCTTAGTCTGGGGGCAAAATCGTCAATTTTCAAACCTCTTCGCAAAGCCCACTCCACATATTCAATCCCATCGCGCAGGGTAAAGGCAAGCTCTTGACTTGCTGTAGCCCCAGCTTCCCTGATGTGATATCCGGAAATAGAAATTGTATTCCAACGGGGAACTTCTTTTGCTCCGTATTCAATCGTATCGACTACAAGCTTCATAGAAGATTTAGGAGGGAAGACAAAAGTTTTTTGGGCAATATATTCCTTCAAAATATCATTTTGAATAGTTCCTGAGATTACTTTGGGGGAAACTCCCTGCTTTTCGGCCACCGCGATATACATGGCCCAAAGAATTGCGGCTGGCGGATTGATGGTCATAGAAGTAGTTACCTTATCAAGAGGAATACCATCAAAAAGAATCTCCATATCCGCCAGAGTATCTACCGCTACCCCACACTTCCCGATTTCTCCTTTGGCCATAGGATGATCAGAATCAATTCCCATAAGAGTAGGTAAATGAAAAGCAACACTTAAACCCGTTTGTCCTTGGGAGAGCAAATATTTGTAGCGACGATTAGTATCCTCGGCTGTGCCAAAGCCAGAAAACTGTCGCATTGTCCAGAGTCGGCCTCGGTACATAGTCGGATGGATCCCTCTAGTAAAAGGATATTGACCCGGAAAACCTAAATCTCGAAAATAATTGAAATTTTTAAGATCAAAAGGGGTATAAAGGGGCTTAATTACTCGACCAGAGATTGAAGTAAAACTTTTTTTATCACCTCTACATAATTTTAACTCTTCTTCATAGGCTTTCTGCCATTTTATCAGAGCTTGCCTTGAATATCGGGGACGAACTTTTGGTTTCCTTTTGCTTTTTCGAGATACCTTCATCCGCTGCTCCTTTTATTAAATAAAATAGCTTAAGGGAAAAAACCTAGACCTAATCTTCAGTTACCCGAAAAACCCGATCATTCTCTCTTACATGATCAATTACTTTTAACCCGATTGAATCTCCTTTTTTGGCTAGACTGATCGGCTGACGTTCGACTTGCATTGACTCCACCTTTTGATAAAAATCGGTGGTGTGTCCTTTGATGTGAATGGTATCACCTACCCTCAGTTCACCAGCGGTTATTTCGACCACCCCAACTCCAATCCGCGAAAAATAATGGGTTATCCGGCCAATCTCTTCTTCCATTTTTAAGCCTCCTTTTGAATTGTCTTTTTCTTATCAAAAAAACAAGAGATTGGCAAGTTAGGCTCCGCAAAGGACCGAGCCACCATTAACATGGATTATTGTCCCAGTCATATGGCGAGCTAAATCTGAAACTAAAAAAAGAATAGGACCAGCGATATCTTCAGGCTGGGCAATTCTTTTAAGAGGGATTGAATTTTCGATAGATCGCCGAAATTCAGGGTCAGCAAAAACCTCAGCGCACATATCAGTGTCTACCCACCCAGGCGCGACACAATTAATCCGAATCCCATATGGAGCTAGCTCAACAGCGAGCGATTTAGTCAACGCATGAAGAGCGCCTTTACTAGCAGCATAATGAGAATGATAAGCTTCGCCCCGAACCCCAGCCGTTGAAGAAACATTGACAATTACTCCTCCACCTTCTTTTTTCATGTAAGGAACGACCGCATTAATCATATAAAAGACTGCATCAAGATTAAGTTGCATTGTTTCCCGCCAAATTTCAGTTGACATTTGGCCCATTTCACCATATGTCCAGATACCAGCATTATTAATTAAATAATCGACTTTTCCCCAAACGCTAATAACTTCCTCCACTAATTTTTTTGCCTCAACCTCTTGAGAAAGATCAGCTTTTAGCACTAAGCAGTGACGACCATACCCTTCTATTTTTAATTTTACTTCAGCTGCAGCTTTTTCGTTTCGAACATAGTTGATGGCCACATCGGCCCCCGCTTCAGCCAAAAGGAGAGCTGTGGCTCGACCTATCCCTCTACTTCCTCCGGTGATCAGGGCCTTTTTCCCTTCAAGCTTAATCATCCCCTTCTCTTCTCCTAATTGAATTAAATTTATAAAAATCTTTATCAACCAATTTTTTTTCTCTCGGTCGTTCCTTGGATAGACAAAGTTTTATATCAACAAAACTAGTCTTTTTTCTAAGGAAAACTTTAATCGTTTGTTTCTCCTAACTTCAATATTGAGATGAATAATGAAGCGATTCGCCCTTGATTTCATCAAATTGAAGATAACGATATATTTTATTTACATTTGGTAAAACCTTCTCATTCATAATTGCAAAATACTCTTCGGGAGTTGGAATTTCTCCTTTAAGCGCACAGATCGCCGCCAATTCGGCCGATCCCAAATAAACTCGAGCCCCATCACCCATTCGGTCATCGAAATTCCGAGTTGAAGTAGAAAAGACGGTCGATTTTGGCCTTACTCTCGCTTGATTACCCATGCAAAGAGAACAACCTGGCAGTTCAATTCGGGCGCCAACATTGGCAAAAATTGAGTAATAGCCTTCTCTCATAAGTTGGGCGGCGTCCATTTTTGTTGGAGGGGCAAGCCAGATTCTCGTCGGAAGATAGGAAGCCCCTTCAAATATTTGGCCAACAGCTCGGAAATGGCCAATATTAGTCATGCAAGAACCAATAAAAACTTCATCAATTTTATCGCCAGAAACTTCACTCAATAAACGAACATCGTCAGGATCATTAGGGCAAGCGACAATTGGTTCAGTGATTTCTTCAAGATTAATCTCGAGCACAGCAGCATATTCAGCGTTTTCATCCCGACGCAACAACTGAGGATTTTCAAGCCAGATTTGACAAGCTTCAATTCTTCTCTTTAACGTTTCCGCTGACTGATATCCCTCCTCAATCATTTTTTGCATTAGGGCTATATTACTTTTCAAAAAACGGGCTACGTTTTCTTCTTTTAAAGAAATAACCCCACCAGCTGCTGATCTTTCAGCCGTGGCATTAGTCAATTCATAAGCCTGTTCGACCGTTAAATCATCAAGGCCTTCCATTTCAATGATCCGGCCATTAAAAATATTTTTTTTCCCTTTTTTCGCCACTGTTAAAAGACCCTGTTTTATAGCAAAATAAGGAATAGCGTTAACAACGTCTCTTAGCGTTATTCCCGGCGGCAATTTTCCTTTGAATCTGACCAAAACTGATTCTGGCATATCCAAAGGCATAAAACCTAAAGCTCCAGCAAAAGCAACTAAACCAGACCCAGCCGGAAAGCTCAAGCCAAGAGGAAAACGAGTATGGGAATCAGCTCCAGTACCTACAGTATCTGGAAGAATGAATCGATTAATCCAAGAATGAATTACTCCATCGCCTGGTTTAAGGGCCACCCCGCCTCTGGATATAATGAATTCAGGCAAAGTTTGATGCATGCGAACATCAGCCAGCTTAGGATAGGCAGCTGTATGGCAAAAGGACTGCATAAAAAATTCTGTTTGAAATTGAAGACAGGCAAGCTCTTTAAGCTCTTCCATCGTCATCGGCCCTGTGGTGTCCTGAGAACCGACGGTGGTCATCTTTGGTTCACAGGCAGTGCCAGGCAAGACGCCTTCGAGGCCACAGGCTCGGCCAACTATCTTTTGAGCCAGCGTATAACCCTGGCCAGGCTTAGGTTTTGGATTATCTACCTTAATAAAGAAATCAGCTTCGCCCCAACCCAAAACTCTTCGGGCTCGATTAGTTAAATCCCGACCAATAATCAAATTAAGACGTCCTCCAGCTCTAAATTCATCTCGCAAAGTCGGTGGCTTAAATTCAAAGTGAGCAATGATTTCGCCCCAGTCATTAGATATAGTCCCCTCCTTTGTATTTAGGGTAATCACCTCACCGGTTTTTAGAGCACTTACCTCAGTCATCAAGGGAAGACCCCCTGAATCTTCAGTGGTATTAAAAAAAATTGGGGCAATCAAATTAGCTAAGACCACCCCACCTCTTCTCTTATTTGGAACATAAGGAATATCTTCACCAATGTGCCACATTAAAGAATTGCAGGCGGATTTACGACTAGAGCCCGTCCCAACGACATCTCCAACAAAGGCCACTTTATAACCTTCGGCCCGAAATTGTTTAATCACCTCAATCCCGCCAGGAAAGCGAGTCTCGCCCATCGAAAGAGCATGAAGAGGGATATCAGCTCGGCTCCAAGCATGTTTAGCTGGAGACAAATCGTCAGTATTTATTTCGCCATCAACTTTAAAAACTTTAAGAACAATTTTTTCTGGAATTTCAGGTTTGGAAAGAAACCACTCCCCTTCAGCCCAAGATTTTAGAACCTCTTGCGCATACTGATTGGTTTTGGCTTTGTCTACAACTATTTGGAAGGCCCCATAAACGAGAATTATGTTTTTTAAGGCCTCGGCCGCAGTAGGAGCTAGTTCTGGATCATCTAAAAAACTTACCAAAGGCTCGACATTATATCCGCCCAGCATTGTTCCAAGAAGCCTCACGGCTTCGACCGGTGAAACTAAAGGTGATTTTCTCTCTCTCCGCGCAATTTTAGTTAGCCACTCTGCTTTTACCTTGGCTGCTGGATCAACGCCAGGAGAAACCCTATGAGTAAGCAGTTCAAGAAGTTTCGATTCCATGCCTAGGGGTGGACTTTCAAGACCAGCACAAACTTCAGCCACTTCTTCAGGAGTCAAAGGTGGAGCCGGGATCCCTAAGGCCTGGCGTTCCTTTTCTTTTTTAAAATAATTCTCAAGCATAATTTTCTCTCCTTATTTTAAAAGTTTTTTCTTTTTAATTTTTATTAAGATTCAAAAAATTTGACAAAGAAAAGCAAATTGATTTTCTATAACTAAAAAGTTAAAATTCTCTTTCATCATATTCAATCAAGGAGGAAAAATTATGAAGAGAGAAGCTATCGAAAGAGCCAAAGAACATTTTGGCCGTCTTCTAGAAATGCAAATGGAACGAATTGCTAAAATTAAATCTGCCCCTGATTGGATTGATTATTCTAAATTAAAACCAATTATCATTGGGGTGGTTGGAGGTGATGGTATTGGCCCTTATATTGCAAAGGAAGCTCAACGTGTCCTTGAATATTTGCTCCAAGATGAAGTTAAGAATGGCAAAGTGGAATTTCGAGTCATTGAAGGTTTAACCATTGAAAACCGAGCCGCCTGTATGAAACCCATTCCAGACGATGTACTCGAAGAAATTAAGAAATGCCATGTTATCCTTAAAGGACCAACAACAACCCCTAGAAAGGGTGATCCCTGGCCTAATATTGAATCGGCCAATGTAGCCATGCGAAAAGAGCTGGATCTTTTTGCCAATGTTCGACCCGTCAGAGTTCCTCAACAGGGAATAGACTGGATTTTCTTTCGAGAAAACACCGAAGATGTCTATGCTCTTGGGCCTTATGGTCTCGAAGTTGATGAAGATATTGCCATTGATTTCAGGCTGATCAGTACTCCTGGAGCTGACCGAATTTGTCGTTTGGCCTTTGAACATGCCCGAAAAACTGGAAAAAAGAAGGTAACCTGTGTGACTAAGGCTAACGTAGTCAAAACAACAGACGGTCGTTTCCTCGAAAATTTTTATCGGATTGCCAAGGAATATCCTGATATCCAAGTTGACGATTGGTACATAGACATTATGACTGCCAAGTTAATCGATGAAAAGAGACGTCGTGAGTTTCAAGTCTTTGTCCTACCGAATCTTTACGGAGACATTTTAACTGATGAAGCGGCTGAATTTCAGGGTGGAGTTGGAACAGCTGGTTCCGCCAATATCGGTAAGCAATATGCCATGTTTGAAGCTATTCACGGTTCAGCCCCTAGGATGGTTCAAGAAGGCCGAGCTATTTATGCTGATCCCTCTAGCATGATTCGAGCTTCAGCCATGCTCCTCAATCACATTGGTTATGCTGATAAGGGGAAGAAACTTGAAATGGCCCTAGATATTTGTGGCCAATATGAAAAGAAACTCGTGATAACCGGACGACCAAATGGAGCCACTGGAGCCCAATTCGCTGATTATGTCCTTGAAACAATTCAAGACCCCAATCTCGAAGCTCGTTGGGAAAACTACGTTAAAGGATAAAATCATTTCATTATAAATAGCTTGACTATCAGTTAAAAAATTTCATATATTAAAAAATCTTGGACTAACAAAGGGAAAACGAAATTAAGGCAAAGGAAAAAACTTCGATTTTTAAGGATAAAAAAGGAGGTTTTATATGAGAAAAAAGATTGCTCTTATTGGCGGTGGTCAAATCGGTCAGATTCTGGCCATGCTAGCCGCCATGAAAGAACTTGGTGATATTGTCATTCTTGATGTTCCCTCTTATGTCAATGTAGTTAAAGGTAAAGCCTTAGATTTAATGGAAATGGCCCCTCATGGCGATTACGACGCTAACATAATAGCCACAACTGATTATACTGACGTCACTGGGGCTGATGTTGCTATCATCACTGCTGGCAAACCAAGGGAAGCTGGAATGACTCGAGAAGATTTGCTTAATGTGAACATTCAAATTATTAAAGAAGTAGCCGAAGGTATTAAAAAACACGCTCCCAATGCCTTTTGCATCGTAGTAACCAATCCTCTTGACGCTATGGTGTATGTCTTTCATAAGCTCACTGGTTTCCCGAAAAATCAGGTTTGCGGTATGGCCGGAACTTTGGATACAGCTCGCTGGCGGGCCTTCATTGCGATGGAACTCAATGTCTCAGTGGCCGATGTAGCTGGCATTGTTCTTGGTGGCCATGGACCAGATATGGTGCCTCTTCCCCGTTTAACCACAGTTGGTGGCCTTCCTTTGACCGAACTAGCTACGCCCGAGCAAATTGAACGCCTTGTTCATAGAACTAGAGAAGCTGGAACCGAAATCGTCAAATTATTTGGCAAAGGTTCAGCCTTCTTTAGCCCAGCCTGGAGTGCCATAGTTATGGCTGAAGCTTATCTTAAAGATAAACGACGAATTCTGCCCTGCGCGGCTCTGTGTGAAGGTGAATATGGAGTTAATGGCCTCTTTATTGGGGTCCCGGCTTTGATTAGCGCTAAAGGAGTTGAAAAGATCATCGAAATAAAACTGACAGACGAAGAAAGGGCTATGTTTGAAAAAACGGTAGCTTCAGTTACTCGAACAGTCAACGAATGTAAGGCCCTCGGTTATTAAAATAAGCTAAAATAAAAGGTATTCCTATGGCTGAACATAGAATTACAACCCCAGTTTCTGATGAAGTCATTGAAAAATTAAGGGCTGGTGATAGAGTCTTTATCACTGGCTATCTCCTTACAGCTCGCGACGCAGCCCATAAGAAATTAGTTGATTTAATTAAAGAAGGCAAAGATCTGCCCATTGATCTTCGGGGCCAAATCATTTATTATGTTGGCCCAACCCCTGCTCGTCCAGGAAAAGCTATCGGCTCAGCCGGTCCAACAACCAGCTACCGAATGGATTCCTATACCCCTCTTCTCCATTCTATGGGCTTAAAGGCGACTATTGGTAAAGGCTCGCGAAGTGAAGAAGTTAAGGAAGCTTTAAAAAAATACAAAGCGGTCTATTTGGCCGCAGTTGGTGGTGCTGGAGCCCTCATTTCCAAAAGCATTGAAGCTCAGGAAGTTGTGGCCTATCCAGAACTTGGTCCAGAAGCAATTATCCGTCTAAAAGTTAAAGATTTCCCTTGTATTGTTATTAATGATATTTATGGTGGTGACCTTTACGAAGAAGGAAAAATGAAGTACCGAATCGAATAGGTCATAATTCAAAAGCCTTTTTTTCTTAAGATAAAATTAAATTTTCATTTGAAAGGACCTTAAAGATGAAAATCCATGAGTATCAAGCAAAGCAAATTTTAGCCAAGTTTGGAGTTCAAATTCCTAAAGGAGATGTGGCCGAAACTCCGGCTCAAGCTAAGGAAATTGCCACTAAAATAGGGGGAAAAGTAGTTCTTAAAGCCCAGGTTCATGCGGGCGGTCGAGGAAAAGCTGGAGGCATTCGACTGGCTAATTCTCCAGAAGAGGCCGAAAAAATAGCTCGAGAAATGTTGGGGATGAAGCTGGTTACTTATCAAACTGGACCAGAAGGTCGAATTGTTCGAAAACTTTTAGTCGAAGAAGCTCTCGAGGTTGAGCGGGAACTCTATCTTGGAATCGTTATTGATCGAGCTAAGGAGAGCCCGGTAGTAATGGCTTCACCTGAAGGTGGAGTTGATATTGAGAAGATAGCGGCCGAAAAACCAGAGCTAATCTTTAAAGAGTATGTTCACCCAGCTACAGGTCTTCTACCTTTCCAAGCTCGGAAATTGGCCTATAAACTAGGTTTAAGTGGCGAAACTTTTAGGCAGGCTATTAAATTCATTTCTTCTCTTTATAAAGCCTTTGAAGCTTGCGATGCTTCGCTTGCCGAAATTAACCCGCTTATCGTTACGGCCAAAGGCGATGTTTTGGCTTTAGATGCCAAAATGAACTTTGATGACAACGCCTTGCCTCGTCAGCCTGAAATTCAGGCAATGCGGGATATTTATGAAGAATCTCCCCTAGAAGTTGAAGCTTCCAGATATAATCTCAATTACATCAAGTTAGATGGTAATGTTGGCTGCATGGTCAACGGCGCTGGCTTGGCCATGGCTACAATGGACATAATTATGCATTCAGGAGG
>JAOAFQ010000207.1 GCA_026416195.1 Candidatus Aminicenantota bacterium
CATAAAAACTTTCCCTATTACCAGGTCCAACGTAGACTAAAGGTGCAGTCACATCAGTCGATATACTGCCTGAACAAAGGATAGCTGGAATTTCTTTCAAATCGGCTAACTTCTGCCAAATTGGCTTGATCATCCAGAGCTCAGCCATCTCCGCATCCCAGGTAGTTTTAGCCCTTGTAGGTAGCTCAATAATTTCAGCATAAGGAAGGCCATATTCTTTAAGCCTCTCTAAAAGAAAGCGAGTTTCAAAATAACCGCTAGTATATTCTGCTGGCGGCCGGTTTCGGCAGACTCCGGCCAAAAAAATCTCATTCTGCAAAGCCAACTCGCCAGAAGCTTCATTAATTATTTGTCTTAAAATATCAGGGGGAAGTAAATTTTGCCTATTCTCAACCCTTTCCATTTGAGGAAAAATAAAAGAAAAGAAACATAACAAGCTTAAAGAAATGGTTAACGAGCGTTTCATCACCGGCCTCCTTTTCGCTTATTTTATTTGTTTTCCCTATAAAGTAAATCAGTTTTTTGTTTCCTCTCTTAAGCTAATTTGATAAAATAAAATCCTTTTTTGAGAAAAAATTTAAATCTGAGAAGGAAAAAATGCCTATTACCACTGCAAAAATTATTGTTTTGATTCTTTTTGGCCTAGCTTTTTTAGCGTTGGTTATTTCTATTTTTCGGCGAGAAACCGATAATATAATTAGGTCATTAATTTTCTCCCTTGTGCTGGGAATCCTTTTTTATTACTTCGAAACCACCAAGATGGAACAATTGACCATAAATAACTTAAAAAGAGAGCTTGGGCTGGCTAAGCCAGTTTATTACAATTATATAAAAGAAGAAAGTAAGGACCTTTATAAGCTCACCGTGCGCTATTTTTTTCCTGAACCTGGACCGCGACTTAACTTGACAATTGATCCTAGCGGCCGCTATCTACATCTTGATGATATTGATGAAGTCAATCAGGTTTTAGAATATATCGGGTTGAAAAAAGTAACCCATGGAGCCAAAGAGCTAGCTTCAATTACCGGCTCCCAGCTTGATGTCAATCTTTATCAGTGGGATGATTATCCCGATGGCATCTTAGTGATTGAGCGAGCTATTTGTCGAGATAAAGAAACCTTCAATAGCTATAATTGTCTTCAATCAATTACCCTCACCCGCCGCCGCTGACTTGCCTCTATTTTCAGTCAGGATTGGGGGAATGGCCGAAATAGACGATAAAATAGAAGCATAATAAAAGCTATTATAAAATAAATTAAAATGAAAAATTTAAATTTATGAGATAAAGTTAGAGCCATCTTATAAAATTGGCTCTGACCTATTTCAGGTAAGGGCTGGGGGTCCCAAGGAAGACCATATTTTTCGGCTAGGCCTTTGATATATAGAAGATGAATAACTGGAATATTGCGTCTGGCCATTTCCCAGACCACTCCTTTAAATTGAACCGCAGAGCGATCGATGATATTTAGACCGGGTGGAAGACGAAGGATTTCCTCGCTTTCGCCCATATTAGCCCAGCCGCCGCCAATATTAATAAAAGCGGTTATTCGTTTTCCCTTGGCTGCTGTTTCATAAAGACCTACTCGAAGAGCTACATTTTTATCAAGATCAGGCTCATTGATCAGATTCAAACCCCTTTCTTTAATCTGTCTAAAAAGAAATTCCCTTCCTTCAGCTTCTATTCCCAAGCCTATATCCCTGCCTCCACCTAAAGAAACCGCAATGGGGCCGGAGGACAACCAACCAGCTTTTCTCAAACAATCCTGAAGATCAAGCCAGGTGAAGTGAGGGTCATTAGCCCCCCATTGGGATGCCCCCAAGGAAACAATTAAAAGAGGTTCAACTTTTAAAGCTTTGGCCGCGGCTAGCGAGGCGACTATCAGCGCCGGAAAAGAACTTGAAGCCCCAATGGCCACAGCGTCATTTTCTGTCACTCCGGCTTGTTGTAAAAGATAAACAATCAGCCCAGCAAAATCAGGATTGGTCGTTGTTCTTTTAGCCTCAAGCTGGCCAAGAGATGTCGTCAGGCTTGATCTTTTCAGGCCAATTAGGCCAGTTTGATTGGGATCAGCTTCCAAATCAAAATTTAAATCTTTTTCTTCTCGGCAGGAACGAAGGAGATTGATGGCCTCGCGCATTTCCCTGGCCGCCGCTAGCATAACCTTAAAATTCTCAGGACTCCAGGAAAAATATCTCGTTAGAAGGAAGAAAATTAAGCTCAGACCAGCCACCCCGTAAATGGTGACTTTCGACAAATTCTTTAACCAGCGATTCATTATGGAGCATCCCATCTAATTATTTTATTGCCTATTCTTTCTCATCTTTTTTAAGCCTTTTTCATCCGCCTTTCTCTTGAAAAATTGTTGACTTATGTCTAATAATCATTAACCTATCAGCTTGCCTAAAAAATAAGCCATCACAGTCACGGTGATAAAAGAGGCCAATGTTGGCCAAAATTTCTGGCGCTCTAAATTGCTGGCTAAAAGGCCTGGAATAATCAGCCCAATAACTCGGACTTCAGGCAAGACAAAACCTGAGGTTTGGGGAAAAAAATAAATTCGGCCTAAATAAAAACTCAATTCGCTTAAGCAAGCCCCTAGAAGCAAGAGAAAAACAAAACGACGTCGTCCATAGAGAAGAAAATATTTCGAGGCCAGGCGATAGATGGCCATTGTGATGAGAGCAACCCCAAGGGTTAAGAGAGAGCGACAAGGTTTATCCAAGGTGGTGGCGACAAAGGCAGGAACAATTATGCCGCCAGGCACAATCCCGGTTAATTCGCTGTAAAGAAGAGCAAGAACAACCCCGAGAAAAAACTTTTCAACCATGAATTCTCCGACCTGCTTTTTCCCATAATTCAATGAGTTTGCTTCCAAGCCCAACAATATTGCCCAGACCGATAAGAATCCATGGCTCCGTCTCCTGCCGGCTCAATTTGGCCACCAGATTTAATGCCTCCTCTGGCTTAAGCTTTTTTATTTCAGGGCCAACAACTGGCCTTAAATTAGTTTTCTGACTCAGGGCATTTAGATAGACCTTTCTTATTTTCTTTAAAGAAAAAATTAAGGGAAAATGGGGACATCTACATAAAAAAAGGCCATCGAAGCCAGCAAAAAAACCAGCCTCTATTGCTCTTAGCCATTGTTCGGTTCGATCGCCCCGATCTTGTCGAAATAGGAGCAACCCATAAATCTTTTTCCCCTCCCAGGGAATGATTTCCTTAACCCGCTCGATGACAAGCGAAGAAGAAAAAGGCTCATTGGCCGCAAAGGCACTAACGGCATAACTCGGAGCTTTTCCTGGAATAGCTATTTCCCAGATCTTTAAACTTCCAAAATCGGACTTAACCTTTTTCATCCCGGATAGGGCTACCTCTTCGTTTACGTTCAAATATCGTATTACGGCCAAAGCCAACCTGATATTATCTATAAAATCATCACCATAATTAGCTCTCGAATCTATTAAATCTGGTTCGTTTGAATTTGGCTTCCGCAAATTGTTGGAAAGGCGAGGGTGTTTATTTTGAGAAACTGAAATCAGATGACTTCTTTTCTTTTGTAGAAGGCGCTCGATTTCTCGATCAACTTCTTCAGCCAGCATAAATACAGTTTGACCTTTTTCGACAGCGCGGAGCAAATTTTTGGCTACTTCTTGCCTACTTTTACCGAGTTCCTCTAAATGGTCTGGGCGAAAATTAGTGAAAACGAGGCCATGGGGTTTGAAAATTTTGTTGACTTCAGCTTCAAGACATTCAGGTTTGATGGCCATAAGCTCCACAACTATCGCTTCGGCTTTTATTTTATGAGCCAGGCTGAGAAATCCCTTGCCTTCAAGAATATTAGGTGGTCCAGATCGTCTGATCTCTTCCTCATGGCCATCAGGGAAAATTACCATGGCGCGAGAGCCAGTTGTTCTCGCCAGGACTCTGATTCCGGCTTCTCTAAGAGCGCCAGCAATTAATCTCGTTACTGACGATTTTCCCCTTATCCCGCCAATGGCCAGACGCCACTTAAGTCTTTTTCTTCTTCTCTCAAGATAAATAGATTCAATTCCAGTATAAGCAATAAACAAAATAAAAAGAGCCACCAAAAATAATATCGTTCTAAAAATAGTTTCGTCCTCTCTACAAATAATTTTAATTTAAATTTATTTGGTTTAAGCTGAAAGGTCAAAAAATAATTTTATTAGTGGCGCAAGAAAGCAATCATTTTAGGAACGACCAGAGGAACAACCGAAGGCAGCATTTTGGGCATAAGATTATCCATAACTTTAGGCAATAACTCGGGCATTTGCTCCCGCATATATTCAGGCATAGGGATCATTTCCTCAATTCGCTTGAGCATAGTTGGAAAAATTTTGGGCATCATACCAGGAAGGAGGCGGGGAAAGAGAAAAGGAAATAGAGGTTTCATCAGAGCAAAGGCAATTTGACCAAAAATTCCTGCTTTTCCCAGACCTCGCATCATTTTACCCATACCGAGGGGCATAGCCTCAAGTAGCTCAGGCCACATGGAATCCATAAGGGCCGCGAACCCTTCTGGTGTCATTAAGGCAATCATCTTTTCAAAAACAGCCCACTGACGCGAAACTTCAGGGGAAGGATCAGAAAATTGTTTTCCCAGTCCGCGGCAGGCAAAAGCGGCTAGATCATGAACTTCCACCGGCAGCTCTTTTTTCTCTTTAGTTACTCGGAACTGAAACTCACAGCAAGGACAGAGAGCCAGAATTGAATCGGCCTTAACTTTCAGGGCTTCCTCCAAGCGTTCGCGGCCAATTTCAGCCGCGACCGGTGGTTCTTTAATTAAAGTCAGGACGCTGCCACAGCAATGAGCTAATTCTCGATGGAAGGGCATTTCGACGAGTTCCACCCCAGGAATCGCTTTAATCAGCTCTCTTGGTTCCTCATATACTCCAGAAACTCGGCCAATATGACAGGAATCGTGCCAGGTAACTTTGGCCTTGACTTCATGGGTAAATTTAAATTCGCCTGAGCGAATTTTTTCGGCCACAATTTCAGAATAATGCTTAGCTTTTATTGGGTAATCAATTCCCAATTTTTTAGCCCACTCAGGATAAACATGGCGCCACATCATATCGCAAGCTGGGCAGGAAGTAATAACAGTCTCAGCCCCGCAGGCTTTAACCTGGTCAATATTATGGCGCATGGTTTCTTCAAAAACATCCCATTTGCCAGCGACTAACATCGGTGTCCCACAGCAATTCTCCTTTTCGCCAAGATAAGTAAAATCAATGTTGGCCGCATCGAGAAGAGTAACTGAAGCTTGAGCGATATCCTTTTCTACATAAGAGGCAGTACAACCAGCAAAATAAACGTTCGAGCTTTTTACTCCTGGCCCATGCTTGGCCTTAAGCTCAGCAGGAAACCATTGGGAGCGATCGCGACGATAACCAGCCCAAATATCACCTTGAGAACGCAGAGCTGCAGCCATAATTTCGAAGGGCGGAAATGTCATCTGTTTATCCTCATGAACCAGCTTGCCCCGGAGTTTCATCCAGCTTGGTTCAATGGGCAAAGCGGCCGAACAGCGCAGATTGCAAAGTTCGCAGGTGGTGCAAACCAGGAAAGTATCGACCATAAATTGATTCCATTTAACTCGACCCGCCAGATACTCCCGCAACCAATACCATTTGCCCCGAGGTGATTGGCTTTCCCAGCCCCGACCATAAAACTGATCACACTCATCAAGACAATAGCCGCATTGAGAACAAGCATAGGCATACCAGGCTACATCAGCCGGAATTCTGGCTTTCTCTTTTTCTATTCGCTCACCCACTCTCGTCGTTACCACATTACCCAGAGGACGGATCAATGGCTCAAAGGAACCAAAAATTTTCATCAAAACATCAAAGGTGGGATGGCCCAAAACTTTTCCGGGATTAAGAATATTTTGCGGATCAATTTGCTTTTTAAAAGACTCTAATTCTTTTTTCTTTTTATTTCCAAAAATTCTGGCCGCCTGGCCGCCAAAATAAAGACCAGTCGAATAAGGCCGGCCGCCATGCTTTTCAGCGATTTTAATTATGGTCAGGACTAAGCCGAAAACAAAATTATAACTGAAGCGACGTTGATCACTCGGAATAAAGCCAAGAATTACAGCTTCTGGCTCATCATTCCTTCCTTGGCGAATAATAACTCCTTCTTTAACTACCGGTTGATTAATTTTGGTTTCAATTTCCTCCATTACCTCGCCGAGTTTATCCAGAGGAACTACGATTTCAGCGGGAACGAGGGATGGCCCGAGTCTTTTAACAGTCATGAGATTAAATCGCTCGGACCATTCATGGTCAGCAATCTCTTGACTCAAGATTTCACCCTGACAGGAAAGAATAATTTTCTTAATTTCTTCTTTTATCGGCTTCTCATCCTTTTTCCGAAAAGCCAAGGTAGCGATATAAGCTGCCGGTAAAATAACTCTTGGTTCCACGGGTTGACCATGATGGAGGCGAAGAGGCGCTCGATTTTTCATTTCGGCCATTCGGGGATTAATAAAAACTACTGACCAAAGAGGTAGATGGCGAGTTATGAATTCCTGGAAAATCTTTTCAAGGGAATGGGGATCTGGACAGGCCAAGGCCAAAACGCCAATTTCCTCTTCCGGCTGAATATAGAAACTGAGCTGGCTAATTAAACCAGTTATCCCTTCAGCTTCAGAAATGATTTCAAGTTCAGAACCTGTAAATTCTTTGATTTCACCTGAAGGAAGAACAACTCGGGCGGAAACTACATTTCGGTCAAACCATCCATATTCATAAGAACCAATACCAGCTCCCCCTTGAGCCAGCCAACCGCCCGGGGTCGAAGAGGGATAACTTGTCGGATAGAGACGAAGCGTTAAACCCTCTTTTTTTAGTTCACGGTCAAGTTGCTCCCAACTAATCCCAGGTTCAACCGTAACCATGTGTCTCTCTTTATCCAACGAAATAATTCGCTTCAAGCGATAAAAATCAACTACCAAACCGCCCTTTATGGGAATAACACCACCATAACCAGAAGTTCCTTTGCCTCGTGGAATAAGGGGAATTTTCTTTTCCGCGGCGAAGCGAACTAAAGCTACCAGCTCTTCCTCTGATTCTGGCTGAACAACTGCTTCAGGTATGGTATCACCAACAAGTCTCTGGAAAAGGCTAGGCATAGAAGCGATATCGTGGCCATAAAGGATTCTCTCGTCCCAACGAAAATTGACCCTCGGTCCAAATTTTTCTTCTAACCATTTTTTATCTTGGCGACTTAATCTCGCCATTTGGCCTTCCTTTCAAAAAACTTTCGATCATTTTATAACAATTTTTTTATATAGTCAATTTATTGTTTTGGTTTCTTAACCATAAGGGATAGC
>JAOAFQ010000033.1 GCA_026416195.1 Candidatus Aminicenantota bacterium
ATATTGAGGGTGGGGACGAGCCCCCCAGGAATCGTCGCCGCCAACTCCGGTCACCATATCGGAAATTAAAAGACAGGTGAAATCTCGGGGTTCAACTTGATACGCATGGAGTTCGCCTCGCCATTTCTGGGTTAAATCATCCGGAGTATTGGGCAGGGCCGAAAACTCAAAATCAGGAAGACCAATAACCATTAAACCAACACCTGCCTCATTTCTTACTGTCAGCCAGTGATTTTCGCAGCGATTACCATATTCTTGGGCCGCGACATAGGGATTTTTCATCAAGCGAACATTATCTTTATAGCGGCCAATAAAAGCTGAGGTTTTTCGATCCACATAGTTTTCATGAGGGCCGCGACCATACCATTCCAAATTCGAAAAAGCGGAGGGCAAAATAAATTTCATCCCCATTCGCGGAATTTCGGGAAGCTCTTTTTCGCTTAAAGGCGTAAAAGAATTTTGGAGGAGAAGCCCACCTTGGCCATTAAATATAGCGATAATTTTATATTTAGCTGGAACATCAGGAAGAAGAAGCGTTGTTTCCACCCTCACTTGGCCGCTTCCTTGAGTCTTATATTCAAATTTTTGAAGCTGTTGATTGTGGCTGGCTTTCAGCCACACAGCACAGCGTTGCGGCATTCGGTTACCAAAATCATTATCGGTTGGCGCGCGCCAGAAATAAGGCACCACTTCTTCTTTTAAAAATTCATAGCCTTTGAATCGATAGGATTTAAGAAGGCCTGTCTTCTTGTCAAAAATAGCCGCGACTTCCTTAGCTTCAAGGATGAGTTCACTTTCTGTATCTTTAATCTGGACTTCTGTCCCCAGGAAGGAGGTAGCCACTCGGCTGATAGAATATCTTGGCGTTAAAGATTTTATGGGAATCTGTTCCGTGGCCACAACAAAACCAGCAGGAATCAAAGGCAGAGGTTCTCTCGCCTTCACTTCAAAATTAAGATAATACTCTTTGTTCCTATCGGAAAAATATTTATTAAGATCTAAATTAATAATTTTTTTCTCATGAGGAGCAATTTCGGGAGCTTCGATTAAACCTGAGGCCACGGGCTTAGCGTTAGCTATCAGAGTCCAGTGAATATTGAATTTTGAAAGAGGGAGAAAATCATATTTATTGTGAAGCTCAAACTGACCAGCGGCCATATCTACGGCTTTGATGCCCACATACTGATAAACTTTTTTGACTTCCGCCAACGCTGGGTGAGGCGT
>JAOAFQ010000046.1 GCA_026416195.1 Candidatus Aminicenantota bacterium
GTTTTGGGAGTGGGCAAGGTCCAGATCATTTGTCCAGATCATTTTACTTCAGGCTTTGAACTAGCTTGGTCATCAACCCCGACTAAATTTGGGACAAGCTATCTCTTTAGTCTATTTAAATATGAATGGGAATTAACCAAAAATCCGGCTGGAAAATATCAATGGGTTGCGAAGAATGCTCCAACCATAATTCCAGATGCCTACGATCCGAATAAAAAACATCCGCCCATGATGCTGACCGCTGATCTTGCCTTCCAATTTGATCCCGAAGATGCCAAAATTGCCAAATGTTTTCAAGCCTGGTTTAAACTTATTCATCGGGACTGAGGACCAAGAGAATGCTATTACGGTCCAGAAGTACCCGAGGAAGTTTCCTTATGGCAAGATCCTTTGCCAAAAAGGCCGAAAGGTATCAATGGCTGATTTAATTGTCCTGGGAGGTTGTGCGACGATTGAAGAGGCGGCTAAAAAAGCTGGCTTTTACACTAATTATGGAGTCTTTACCGAAACTCCAGGTGTTCTGACGAATGACTTCTTTGTCCATCTTCTAGATATGTCGATCGAGTGGCGTCCTACTAATAAATTCAATTATCTTTTCCAAGGCTATGATCGAAAAACAGGGGCAATTAAATGAACAACGACAAGAGTAGATTTAATTTTTGGTCATCCTAGCGAACTAAGAGCCGTTGGCGAGGTCTATGGAGCTTCTGATGGTTAGGAAAAGTTTGTCCATAATTTCATCAAGGCCTGGACCAAAGTTATGAACTTGTTCTATTAATTGTAATTGCGGCGGATCACCCTACTTAAAACCTTATTTCAAGAGGGCGGCCCTCAAAAATAATCGATTGGCTTTTTCTCTCTGGAATCAGCCTGATTTCCATTTTGAGAGGCGTAGGGAGGGGCAAAATCGATTTCGGATCTAATTCAATCCGAAGAAGCCGTTCTTTATCCTTCCAGGAGAAATTAATCCAGCGACCCATGCCCTGCTGATAATCTAGGCTGCGGCCATCGTCTTCGTAGAGTTGGAAGAAGCCGTCAGCCCCAGCGTAAATATTGATCGTCAAAGGGTCTGGCGTTGGTTGCTCAGTGTATTGAATCACCGGCCCAAGGGGGATGATTGCGCCAGCTCGCACATAAAGGGGCAAGAGGCTTAAATCGACATAACGGATAATTTCTTGTTTTCCCATAACAGGGTTATTTGTCCAGAAGTCATACCAGCGGCCTTCGGGAAGATAGATCACTCGTTTAGTTGCTCCTTTTTCGACGACAGGCGCTACCAGAATATCCCGACCCCAAAGATATTCGTCACCGCACTGAAGCGCTTTCTCATCATCAGGGTAATGAATCCAAAGAGCCCGGATAAAAGGTAAACCTTTGTCGTAGGCTTCTCGGGCCAAGGTGTAATTATAAGGCAAAAGTTGGTAGCGAAGATTAAGGTATTGACGGCAAATAGGTTCAATCTCAGGGTTACGAAATTCTTTAGGATCAGGAAGGCCAGTTCCTCGCATATCAGGGTTAATTTCAGGGGGGCCAGCCTCACCTAAATTCCAACCCCAGGGAAGGCGAAGATGCCAGACGCGGCCGTGGGAACGGAATATTGGAGCAAACGACATGAATTGGAACCAGCGAACATAGAGTTCGCCGGTAAATTCAGGTGTTGGCCAGAAGCCGCCGATGTCGGTGCCCCAATAAGGGGAAGCACTTAAAGAGAAATTTATCCCGATAGGCACATGGGCCGCCAAGGTCGCCCAAAGAGAGTAAACATCGCCTGACCAGACCCAGCCGCCGTAGCGCTGCATGCCGGCATAGCCAGTTCGATGGAGGCTGAAGGGCCTTTCGTTGGGGCGATCAGCTAGGGGGCCTGCGTAATAAATGAAGTGGCGGGCGAGGCGGGAGTCGATGGGCAGTTCGTCGCCGTCATCTGGCCACCAGCCATCAACCCCAAGCTTGAAGATAGGTCGATGCCGTTCCCAGTAGTCAGCGACATGATCAGGGCCTCGCTTTTCCTCAGGCAAGGGAGGAAAGTTTCCATGGAGAGTCCGGGGAGCATTGTTTTTATGAAGAACGACCTTGAAATTGAGCTCATGGAGCTTTCGAATTATTTTTTCCGGATCAGGAAAAGTTTTGGGATTGAATTCAAGGGAGCCATGGCCCAAGTTCCAGCCAGCTGGACAATAGCCAGTGCCAAGATAAATGAGGCCATCGCAAGGAAGTTGCTTTTTCCGGAAAGTTTCGGCCACCGTGATGATTTCTTCAGGGCCGGTTAAAGTGCGATGGCTTTGAAAATAACCCAAGGTCCAACGAGGAGGCAGAACAGGGCGACCTGTTATTTGCCCATATTCCGATAGAATTACTAACGGAGATGGATTAACAATAAGAAAAAGATCAACGGGCAGAGCCTCTTCTTTTTCATCCCGGGGATTTGCTCTAACCTCGAGGCGGGCCGGCTCTTGACGCAAATCGAAAGCTAAGTTATAAGGTCGGTGAACAAAAAGGGCCCAGCCTTCAGCACTGAGGAGAAAGGGAATAGGGACTCTTGAGCCAAAAATTTGATACTCGCCTGAACGATGGCCATTATTCATGAAATCATAGGTGCCCCGGCGATCGAATTTTTGACCGCCACCACCGAGGCCATAGAGAGGTTTTTCTCCCAGGCGAAAAGAAATTAGGCCTTTGTCTGAATCGAAAACCAATTTTTGCTCTGGCTTCCCCTGTGGTGAATAAATTTCAATGGTTAAAGGTGATGGCTGTATAAAAATTTTTCTATCCTTAAAAGAGATGGTTCTTTTTTCCAGAGAGGCGAGGCTTAAAGAAGGTTTTGGCCACTCCCTTTTTTCCAAAACTCGCGAACCGTTCAAAGTCTCAAACCATTTTGTTTTAATCTCAGTTGAAAAGACGGCTTTCTCTGGTTCCCCTTTTATTTGGCCTTCAGCGGAGGCCTTTTTTATTTCTTCTTTTTGAGGCGAGTCAAGGGGAAGCAAAGTGAGGCGAAGGGTTGAGTCGCTGAGAAAAGAAATATTTAATTCAGCCAACCTATTAGCAAAAACGATAGCTTTAGTTACTTTTTTCTCAGCCCCTTCTTGGGGTCTTAGGAAATGGGCTGAGCATGGATGAATAAAAATGAGGGCCGAAGTGAGAATTAAAATAATTAAATTAAAAGAAAATATTTGGATTGGTTTGCTGGCTGAACAAAATAAAAAAAATTTCCTGGAAAATGAATGCTTAGATAAGTTAAATAATCTAGGGAATAAAGAAAAAAATAAATTTAAATTATTTTGACTCAAAAAACGAGCTGATAGCTTTATCTTTTTACTGACAGCCTTAAGAATCATTTTGACCTCCTTCCCTTTGTCTTGACTAAAAGTTCAATGGCCAAATTGGCTTGCATGGCGGCAACAATCATGACGCGAGGAGCCATGGGCGAGGTGCATTCGTCACATTCGCTGGCCTGATCACCGCAAATATAAA
>JAOAFQ010000162.1 GCA_026416195.1 Candidatus Aminicenantota bacterium
CAGTAATTAACTGTGTCCCCTAAAATAGCCGCCGCACTTAAAAGGAAAAAAAGAGCCAATGGGTTTAAAGCCCCGACAGCCGCAAAGGCTCCAGCTGCAAAGAGTAAAGAATCACCTGGAAGAAAGGGTGTGACCACAAAACCTGTCTCTAAGAAGATAACTAAGAAAAGAATAAAATATGTCCAAAAACCAAAGTCTTGAATCAAGCTACCAAGGTGGCGATCAAGATGAAGGATAAAGTCAATTAGCTTACCGATGAGTTCCATTTTTTTTAAAAAGGCTCTATACTTTAATCGAAAAAAGCCTTTCTGTCAAAACCAATGGCAAGATAAATTTTGGAAAATATTAGTCAGCTGAGGTTTTAGCTCGATAATAAAAGGGTTGAGGCAAGCGATATTCGGGAACATCAAGGGCTAAAGCCAGTTCTCTAAGCTTCATCTGAATAGCGGCGACATTATCTGGGCCCATCCTCAGCAGGTGTTTTTGAGCGTCACTCAATTGCTCCAAAATTGGATCAACCAAATAATAATTAACAATCCCTTTCTCAACTACGATCTCATTTTCAACAATAGGCGTTCGCAATAACTCTAAAATTGCCTTGATTAAAGTTGTTTCAAAATCTGCTTCAGGATAACCAAGTTCGCGGTAGGCTTCTTGAAAAAGCGGCTTGAGACTACGGAAAAGACTCACACAACCCTTTGTCTCAAGAGAAATGAAAACATCGACCAGCGAATCATAACGGCGATAACTAGCATGGTCTATAATTAAGCGATCTCCTTTTTTAACTACAGAAAAAGAACCTCGAGGCGAAAAGAAATCAATCTGCTTCCTTGGACTCTGACCATTGGCGATATTATCTACGGCCGCTGTAAACTTACGGATTATATTTTTCGTTTTAAGCCAGGCCGCCAACTTAGGATGAGTTGAAATTTCTCGCACAACCATTCGAATATAGTCATCGCTTTCGGCCATACTTACGGGGGCAACAGCTTCTTTTTTTTCTTCTGTTGTCGGCAAAGTTACTTCTTTTTTTGGCTTGGGCAAAATCGTTTCTGGTTCCCTTTTTTTGATAAAAAGAAAATAACTACTAATTATAACAACTGATAGAATTAAGATAATGATCAGAGCATTCTTCCAAACCTTCTGAATTTCTTCCATTTCGCCCCCTATTTAATTTTTTTAATTTCGATATCGCCATTTAATGTTCTTAAAAATAAAATTGCTTTTCCTTCATTTAAGCTGACTATCAAAGGATTCTCTATTGGCTTCTGCAGAGGAAATTCGCAAGAAATTTGACCATGGAGAGCATGGGCTTCTATTTTAGCTGAAGCTTCTGGCTCAAGGAAAAGAGTAATCTTTCCTTCTTCAGTCATAAGTCTAACTTCATCTTCATTTTTCAAATCTAGAATCTCAACTTCGATTTGACCTTTCATCACTGAGGCCTCAATTGAACCTGAGAAATTATTAATTTTAAGATCACCCTTTTCCAGGTTCACTCTAATTAATCCAAATAAATCATGGATAAAAATCTTTCCTGTTTTTAAATTAATCGACTCAAGTTTCACGTTCTGCGGCACAGACAAATCAACTTTTATTGGGAAAATGGTTGGCTTTCGTTCTTCCACCCTGATTTCTAGGATATCAACTTTTTGGTTTACTTTGATTTGAGGAAAAAGACTTCGACGACTGCTTAGGACCATAGGTGGCCGATAAAAAGGTAAACTTTGCGAAGCTACTACCCAAACTTCTTCTTTCTTATGACCGCTAATTTCAATCTCCGTTTCCAACTCTCCGATCGATAAATCAATTGTTCCCCCAAAAGGGAATTTATTCCGGTGATCAAAGAAAACCTGACTTGGCCAGCCAGAACCACTGGGAGCATAAGGCACAAAAACTACAGCACAAGAAACAAAGAAAATTAAAAATAACAAAATTAAAATAACTTTTTTCCCACAATTTTTGGGCATATTTTTTAGTATTTTAAACTATTTTTCTGTTTTTAAACAACTTTTATTATTAAAAGCTTAACCATAACGGCCGGTAATATAGTCTTCTGTTCGCTTATCAGCTGGAGCGGTAAATATTTGATGAGTCTCGCCAAACTCAATTAACTCGCCCAATAAAAAATAACCAGTAAAATCAGAAACGCGGGCAGCTTGTTGCATATTATGAGTTACAATCACGATAGTATATTTCTTTTTTAATTCAAACATTAATTCTTCAATCCTCGCTGTAGCTATTGGATCTAAAGCAGAACAAGGTTCGTCCATCAAGAGGATTTCAGGTTCAACGGCCAGCGCCCGAGCCAAACATAATCGTTGCTGTTGTTCCAGGGATAGAGTAAGGGCGTTTTTCCTTAACTGATTTTTTAACTGAGGCCATAACTGAACTGCTTCAAGGCTTTTAATCAGTCTCTCTTCCATTATCTTAGGATCATTTATCCTATGAACTTTTAGCCCATAAAGAATATTATCCTCAATGCTTAGAGGAAAGGGATTAGGACGCTGAAAAACCATTCCAACCCTTCTTCTAAGTTCTAAAAGATCAACCTTTTCTTCATAAATATTGAGGCCATCGATAAAAACTTCACCAACTACTCTGGCCTCATCAATGAGATCATTCATTCGATTTAAACAGCGAAGAAAAGTCGTTTTCCCACAGCCTGAAGGCCCAATAAGAGCGGATATTTTCTGCCTTTCTATTTTTATATTAATATTTTTTAGAGCTTGAAAAGAACCATAAAATACAGAAAGGTTTTTAACTTCTATAGAAATCATGGTTTAACCAAAGCGACCAGAAATATAATCGTTAGTTCTTTTATCCTGAGGAGCGGTAAAAATCCGATCAGTTCGATCAATTTCAATCAGCTCACCAGAAAGAAAAAAGGCGGTTCGATCAGAAACTCGAGCTGCTTGTTTAGTATTATTGGTGACCAAAATAATGGTGTATTCTTTTTTTAAATCCATCAACGATTCCTCAATTTTCATCGTTGAGACTGGATCCAGTCCGGAGCAGGGCTCATCTAACAGAATGAATTCAGGCCGCATCGCTAGAACTCGAGCAATGCAGAGTCGTTGCTGCTGACCACCTGAAAGCTTAAGAGCACTTGAATTGAGTCTCTCTTTAACCTCATCCCAGAGGGCTACTTTCTTCAAAGAATCAATTACTCTTTCTTCTATTAATTTTTTGTCTTTGATTCCAGCCATCCTCAAACCAAAGGCCACATTTTCAAAAATAGAGCGCGGCAAGGGAACAGGCAACGCAAAGACCATCCCCACTTTTCTTCTTAGCTCAGTCAGACTAACTTCAGGAGAATAAATATTATGGCCATTGATTTCAATCGTCCCGCTTATTCTTGCCTCAGCTCTAATTTCATTCAGCCGATTAAGACAACGAAGAAAACTAGATTTGCCGCTTCCGGCCGGACCGATGATGCTTAGGATTTCATGCCGAAAAACGTCAAGAGTAATTTTTTTTAGAATCGGCTGGGAGCCGAGATAATAGCTGAAGTCTCTCACCCGAATAACTATTTCTCTTTCCATTAACTATATTTTCTTAAAAACCTATTCATTAAATAATAAGTAAAAATGTTAACTGAAAGAATCGAAATCAGGAGAACAGCTGCCGTTCCATACGCTTTAGATAAGGAAATGCCTTCTCTGGCTAAAATATAAAAATGCACAGACATAGTGCGGGTAGAAGAAAAAAGAGAGTCGGGGATTCTAAGGGCAGAACCGGCTGTAAAAATAACAGCGGCAGTCTCGCCAATACTCCGACCGATGCTCAGAATAACCCCAGTAGCTATACCTGGCAGAGCTGAAGGAAGAACTACCCGGCTAACCGTTTGCCATTTAGTTCCACCCAAGGAGAAACTCACCTCCCGATAAGCTTGAGGGACAAACTTAATAGCTTCCTCACTTGTGCGAATGATGGTGGGTAAAATCATAAAGGCGAGGGTTAAACTACCACTTAATATCGACCAACCAAATTTAAGCTTGGTGACAAAAAGGATAAAACCAAAAAGGCCAAAAATGATGGAAGGAATTCCCGCCAAACACTCGGAACCAAACCGGATTATTCGAGTAAGGCGGCCCTCAGGGGTATACTCAGTCAGGAAAATTGCTGTACCCACTCCCAGTGGAGTAGCTAAAGTTAAGGCCAGAATGATTAGAACAATTGTCCCTATTATTGTTGAAAAAATACCTCCTTCTTTCCCCATTTCCCTAGGATTTCGAACTAAGAATTCCCAACTTAAAACAGGTAAGCCATGACGAAGAATAAAAAAGATAATAAAAGCCAAAATGAAGATGCTTAAGGCAGTAAGAAACAAAAGGAGCAAACGAACAATTGCTTGCTCTTGCCTAGGGGTTAGGGGCCACCTCATGACGCCATCCTTTTTGAAGTTAGATTCGCCATCGTATTAAGAATCATAATAATGATGAAAAGAATCACGCCTGTGGCGAAAAGAGCTTGACGATGCTCGCCGCTCACATAGCCCATTTCTAAAGCAATATTCGAAGTCAAAGTTCTAACTGGATCAAGAATGGACCGGGGCAAGGCAGTAGCATTGCCAGCAATCATAATCACTGCCATGGTCTCGCCCACAGCTCGGCCTAAGCCCAAAATTAGACTGGCAATAATACCTGATCTGGCTGCAGGCAAAAGGACCATCCGCACAGTCTGCCATTGGGTAGCCCCTAAAGCAATGGAACCTTCTCGATAAGAAGGAGGTAAGGCCATTAAAGAATCGATGGATATACTCAAGATGGTGGGTAAAATCATAATGCCCAAAATGATAGAGGCTGTGAAAACAGAGAAACCTGGGCCACCAAAGTTCTCCCGAACAAAGGGTACAAGAATAACCACGCCAATAAAACCATAAACAACAGAAGGAATGCCGGCTAGAAGCTCAATCATCGGCTTAACCAAATTCCTAACTTTTTTTGAACTAAATTGGGTTAAATAAATAGCTCCAGCTAAACCAAGTGGAACCCCAATAACCATCGCGCCAGCCGTTACTAAAAGAGAGCCAATAATCATTGGTAGAAGACCAAAATAGCCTTCACTGGGATACCAATCGAGGCTAAAGAGAAACTTTTTGAAACCATGGCGGAACATGATGGGCAAGCCTTCAGTAAAAATAAAAATGGAGATTAAAGCTAAGATAGAAATAGCTGAAAGGGCAATGGTCAGAAGAAATAGCTGAATAAGCTTTTCACGATTTTCTTTCCCTCGCATGGTTATTTATTCTTCCTTACTTTGGCCTTTTTTTACTAACCTAGCGGGAATAAGGCCCTGCTTTTGAATTAAATTTTGACCTTCTTCTGAAAGAATAAATTGGATGAAATCCTGAACAATTCCATGAGGAACGCTATTGGTCACTAAAATGAATGGTCTAACCAAACGATATTTTTTTTCGACGATATTTTCGACTGAAGGCTCGAGACCATCAAGTCTAATAGCTTTTACCCTTCCTTCTACCAGGCCAAGGGAAATATAGCCAATCGCATAAGGATCATTAGCCACCACTTCTCGAACCGTCCCATTTGAGTCCTGAACAATCGCCTTTTTGGTAATTCGCCTTTGACCCATGACCATTTCTTGAAAGGCCACGCGAGTCCCAGAACCCTCTTCGCGAGTAACCACATGAATGGTCTTGGCGAATCCACCCACTTCTTTCCAACTAATAATCTCACCAGCAAAAATTTTTCTTACTTCTTCTAAGGACAAATTATCAACTGGATTAGAAGGATGAACAATAATAACCAAACCATCCCAGGCGACGATAAATTCAGTTAGAACTTTTTCCTCTGGCTTAAGCTCGCGGGAACTCATTCCGATTTGAGATGCTCCAGTTATTGCTGCTTGGACACCAGCACTCGAACCACCACCTTGCACATTAACGACTTTTTCAGGAAACCGGGACATAAAAACTTCAGCCCATTGATCAGCAAAGGGCTGAATACTAGTTGACCCAGCAATGGTGATTCCTTTCTGGGCTGGTTTAAGATAACAAGAAAGACAAAGAATAGAAAAGTAAACAACAAAAGAAATTCCAAACAGGAAAAATTGGGCCTTCTTTTTTAATTTTGAATCATTGATAATCATCTTTTGTTTTTTGTTTAATCACTCTGATATATTCTAGCCTTAGTGAAGGAGTCAATTTATCTCTTTCAATTTTTGATCAAACTCAGCCTTCTTGCTTTCATACTCTTTAAGAACTTGGTCCATCTCTTCCCACCATGAGTCTAGTTCCCTCTGCCAGAGACGCCATTTTTTAGTCATTTCACCGATTTCCTGCCCCTTTCTTTGTTTAGAGGCCTCAATGATAGCTTCTTTCAATTTTTGAATTTCCACCTCACGTTTTTCAATTAGCCTTTCAAGAGAAGCTAGTCTACTTTCTAAAGGTTTAAGAGTAGCTGATTTAGCTGCTATGATTTCGGAACGAAGTCGTCGCCACTCTTTTCTTGATTGACCAGTCTCAAATTTTTCAACTCGAGTTCGTTCCGGCATTTTTTCTTCTTTCTCTTCTTCCCAACCAATTTTTTCCAGAAAGCGATTATAATCCATTTCATAAATCGCCACTTTGTCCTTTTCAAAAACGACTAATCTTTCGGCTAAAGCCTTAAGAAACATCTCATTGTGAGTAACCATAATCACTGCCCCTTCAAAATTATCGAGAGCCGTAAGCAGAGCATCGCATGATTCAAGGTCAAGATGATTAGTTGGTTCATCAAGAATAAGTAAATTAACTGGCCTAGCTAAGATTTTAGCCAATAAGACTCGACTTTTCTCCCCGCCTGAAAGAATAGCAATTTTCTTCAACGCTGCCTCGCCCTCAAACATCATGCTGCCGCATATTTGGCGAGCCCGCTGAGGTTCTTTTTCTGGATCAGCCGCCATAACTTCTTCAAGAACCGTCCTTTCCTCATTAAGTGATTCTAGGCCCGATTGTTCATACACCCCAACTTTGACTTTTTGAGGAATGATTACTTCTCCCTTCTGAGGCTTGAGTAAACCAGCCATTAACTTAATCAAAGTGGTTTTACCGCGACCATTTGGCCCTATAATAAAGATTTTGTCCCTCGCTCCAACTGTCAGGCTAAAATTCTCAATTAAAGGCTTCTCACCTCCATAGCTAAAAGTAATCTCGTCCAGGCTCAGCACATACTTGCCAAAATAAGGTTCGTATCGAAAGGAAAAATCAAGAGTAGCTAATTTTTCTAGTTTCTCTTTTTTTTCCATTTTGGCCAAAGTTTTAATCCTTGACTGGACTAAGTTGGCTAACCTCGCTTTGGCCCGAAAGCGATTAATAAATACTTCTATCTCTTTTCGTTTTCTTTCATCATTAATTCTTGTTTTTTCATATGTTTCTTCTTCTTGAGCAATTTGTTGATAATATTTTTCAGTGTTACCCTTAATTTTCTTAACCTTCCGTCTATGGATTCCGAGAACATCGGTCACTACTGAATCCATGAAATTACGGTCATGAGTAATCAACATAAGCTCGCCAGGCCATTCAATTAAATAGCGAGTTAACCAGCGAATAGAAGTAATATCGAGATAATTATTAGGCTCATCAAGAAGAAGCAGATCATAGGGAGAAAGAAGAACTTTAGCTAGATTCAAACGAACTTGAAAACCACCTGAAAGAGCCGAAGGGGGCTTATAAAAATCAGAGGTCTTAAAGCCAAGGCCAGCTAAAACCTTCTCAACTCTCCAGGTCTCGTTCGATTCTTCTGGCCTCATAAATCGAGCTGCTTCTTCGAAAACCGTTGAGGCCTTAAAATGAGGTTCTTGTTCCACATAGCCAATTAAATATTTTTTGGGCCGAATAATCTGACCTCGATCCGGTTCTTCAAGTCCAGCAATTAGACGAAAAAGAGTGGTTTTCCCGTGGCCATTCCGGCCAACAACTCCGATTCTTTCGCGCTGATTAATCTTGAAAGAGATACCCTCAAAAAGAACTTGTCGGCCATAACTTTTCCAGACATCTTCAACGATAATCATCGTGATTCTTTGCCGTCTTTTCCTTTGGCAAAGGTAATTAGATAAAATTATAGCAAACTCTATAAGATTTAATCTAAACTGAAATACCAAAAATCAATCAAGATTTATACTTTTCTCTGACCTTACTTGCCTAAAAAAATTATATTTCTTATAATAGAAGTAACCTCATTGAAGGGGAAAATTGAGTTTCAAGGTGATTAAAATGAGGGGCAAGAAAAGAAAAAGCTTATTTTTATATTTTGGTATTCTGATTCTTTTTATTCATTGGATCTGGCCATCATCAATTGAAGGTAAAATTAAATATTTTAATTGGGTTAATGACCAGCAATTTCAAACTCTTCAGCCATCTAGCCCATTAATTCCTATTGCGGTAAGAGTTTTCGCTGGTTCCCATTTTATAGAGAATTTAAGTCTAGACGATTTCGAAATCATTATTGGCGATCGTTTAGAAAAACCGGTGAGTTTATTTCTTGTCAATCAGAATAAAATTGAAAGGCAAGAGGGGAGAATAAGCCCTAAGCCCGATTTAACTCGCCGCATCATAATTATGATGAAGATGATTGATTATCATCCCCAGCTTGCCCAGGCCATTGAGGATCTTTTCATGAATGAATTACTTCCAGGTGATACTTTGGAAATTCAGACACCTATGAAAAATTACATGATGGCCCCTGGGGCCTTAGAAAAAGTTCCTAAACCAGTTTTGATTAAAAACGCTCTTGAATTAGTTCGCAAAGATATTCTTCAGGGGAATATGCTTTACAATAGCTTGCTTAATGAACTCAAGAGATTTGTTCGACGAATTAGTGGGGCCAGCACTTTTGAGGTCGAAGAGTTAGGTGGGGTAAGCCCAGATTTAGGGCTTCCTTTTCTTTTTCAAAATTATCGAATGAACATGCAGAAATTGGAAGCCCTCCGTCGACTCGATGAGGACCAGCTCATTCAATATGCTGAAGCTATCAAAAAACGCCCAGGCCAAAAATTTATTTTCTTTTTTTATCAGCGAGAATTTCTTCCAGAAATTAGCCCAATGAAAATGAATGAGCTCGCCACTCTCTATCAAGATCAGCCCAATATTGTGGGTGAACTCCAAGATCTTTTTCAGCAATTTTACCGTCCTTTAAATTTTAATATTCCAGCTCTCGAAGAAGCTTTTGCTTCTTCGGAGGCCCAATTAAATTTTCTTTTCCTAAATAAAGATGCTCCTAAAGTCGCTGGTTTAGTAATGAGAGAAAGATCAGAAGATATCTACAAGCTCATGTCTAAATTAGCTAAAGCTACGGGAGGCATAATCGAAGCTTCTCAAAATCCAGAAGCCGCTTTTAAAAAAGCCTTTGCCTTAGCTTCAAGATATTACCTTCTTTATCTCGAACCTCAAAGAGATTTGCTGCAAGAAGGCTTCAATCAAGTTATAGTGAAAATCAAAAGAGAAAATGTTGCCCTTTCCTCTAGACTTGGGTTTTCTCTTTTTCCTTGATTTCGACCTTTAGTTAGATTTATCTACACTTCGTCTCTTCAAATTGAGAAGGCGAGATGATTTAGCTATAATTTTTATCCCAACGGGGAGTAGCGCAGCCTGGTTAGCGCACAGCGTTCGGGACGCTGGGGTCATGGGTTCGAATCCCATCTCCCCGATGCCTATATTTCTATAAGTTCATAGTCCATAAACCCAAGGCCAATTTCTTGTCCATACTTGAGCTGGATTGACCAATCAAGGTCATAACCCTCTCTCAAGACATCTCTCTCTGCTTTCGACAAAACTAAATCGACTGAGGCTTGATCAAGCGCAACCGGATCGTAAGAAGCAAGCAATCCTATGTCATCAACAATTGATGGCTGATTTTTCGCCAGACAATCACAATCCTTGGTTATTTGGATAAGAAAATTAAGAAAAACAATTTTAGGACCAAAATAATTTCTTACCGCCAAAGCATATTCAACCATTTTCTCCTGAACGCGGCGACTATCCTCATCCCATCGCATTTTAATTGCGCCAACTTTACATCTGACAAGGCACTCCCCACAGCCAAGGCAGCGCTCAGTAATGATTTTAGCCACTCCCTCCACTTGAATAATTGCCTGAGCTGGGCAACTTGTTAGACAAAGACCACAATTAGTACAATATTTTGGATTTACCTTAGGCTGAACTTCAGAATGCTGTTCAAGTTTACCGGCTCGAGAAGCACATCCCATTCCTAGATTTTTAATGGCACAGCCCATTCCGGTCATCACATGACCAGTAAAATGACTTAGAACAATAAGAGCATCCGCTTGAATAATCGAGGCCGCTATTTTCGCTGTCTTAATTCTCTTGGCCCCAACTTTGATTTCAACGTCATCCCCGCCAAGAAGGCCATCAGCAATGATAACAGGTAAACCTGTCCCTTCAAAGGTAAACCCATGTTCAGCTGCTTGACGAAGATGACTGATTGCATTAGTTCTCTCGCCCATATAAAGAGTATTTGTGTCAGTTAAGAAAGCCCTGACCGTTTTTTCCTTTAGTCTTCTAATCATGCCTTTAAGCCAGGTTGGTTTGATATAGCCTCTATTTCCCTTTTCCCCAAAATGGATTTTTAAGCCGACGTAATCATTCCTACTTAGACGTTCCTCAAAACCTGTGGCCAAATAAATTTTTTCGGTCTTGAGAGCCAAAGATTCTGCCCCTTCATTTCGATGAGCCGGACTAAAATAAACAAGGCTTTTCATCTTAGGAAGGCTGTTTTCCTTCAAGATAAGGTTGGGCTGCCTCCACGGCTGTTCCAGTCATTACAGGGAAATTTAAAGAAATGAGAGTTTTCTCAATAGCTTCCAAAGCATAAACTACCTGTTCATGAGAAATATTACCCATATGCCCCATACGAAAAACTTGGCCCGCAGTTGAACCAAGACCACCAGCCACGACCACTCCCTTATCATAAAGGGTTTGCCTAAATTTCTTGTCATCTATTCCTTGTGGATAACGAACTACTGAAAGAGTAGGCGCCAAAAAGGCCTCGTCGGTAAAAAAGGAAAAACCGAGTTCTTTTAAAGCAACTCTAATCGCTCTGGCGATTTGGCGATGTCGGTTAAATCTTTTCTCTAAGCCTTCTTCAAGAACAATCAAAGTTGCTTCATAGAAAGCTCGAATTTCATTGACACAGGGGGTAGAAAAATATTTGGAAGGATCTTGCATAATTGGCAACCACCGCAGTAGGTCAGCATAATAAGCCGGAATTGATTTTAAGGCTTTCCTTTTCTCCATGGCTCTTGGAGAGGCAACTAGAATAGCCAGGCCAGGAGGAGCCCCAAAACATTTTTGAGCTGCAGTTAAAATAACATCAATCCCCCATGAGTCCATAAACTCCTCTATGCCACCAGTGGCACAAACTCCATCGACAATCAAGAGCTCTTCTCGATGGCGGAGTAAAGAAGCGAATTCTTTGATGGGAGCACAAGTGCCAGTAGCCGTATCCACATGGGTACAAATAACCGCAGCGTACGTTGATTGCTTCAATTTTCTTTCCAGTTCTTCTGGATAAACTCCTTTTCCCCAAGGAGCAGTTAAAACCTCAGCTTCTAGATCAAATGCCCTGAAAATATCCACCATTCTTTCGCCGAAATAACCATGGGAAATAATCAAAGCCTTTTCGCCTCGGCCGATCATATTTAAAACAGCCATTTCCATGGCCAACGTTCCAGCCCCAGCAACGATAAAGGCTTCTCCTGAAGAACAGTCGACAATTTTTTTCAGATTTTCCACGGCACCCTTCAATTCAATAACCATCTCTGGCCCAACATGTGATACTGTAGGCAAAGATAGCCGATTAATAATCCTCGGATGAACTGGGGTTGGTCCAGGAATCAAAAGTAATTTTTCTTTCATAGCCATTTTTCCTTTAATCGAAATGAAAAATTATTTTGGCTTAGATGGATTCATAAATCAAGCTAAAATGATTATAATGGGTTCAAATTAAAGGCAAGAAGGAGGCAAAGATGAAAAAAATTTTAATTACGATTAATCTTTTTTTTATTATTAATTCAATTCTTCTTTATTCATCTGAGGGAACAACTTACCTTCCCTCCGAAAGTAATCTTAAGGCTAGAGAATGGTTTAGACAGGCTAAATTTGGCCTCTTCATTCATTGGGGACTCTATTCCATCCTGGGAGAGGGCGAATGGGTTATGTTCAACCGAAGAATTCCCGTCTCTGATTATGAAAAATTGGCTAGCTTTTTCAACCCCATCGCTTTTGATCCCAAAGAATGGATCTCTCTGGCCAAAGAAGCTGGAATGCGTTACATCGTGATTACGGCCAGGCACCACGACGGCTTTAGTCTCTTTGCTACTAGGGCCACTGACTACAATATAGTTAAGGCCACCCCTTATGGCCGAGATATTCTTAAGATGCTGGCTGATGAAAGCCAGCGTCAAGGAATTAAACTTGGATTTTACTATTCTTTAGTGGATTGGCACCATCCAGATTATGCCCCTCGAACTGCTCAAGGCGAACTCTTAAGAAGAGGAAGCAAAGGGGATTGGGGACGTTATCTCGACTTTATGAAAACGCAGATTCGGGAATTACTAACCCATTACGGTGAAGTTCTGAGCCTTTGGCTCGATGGTCATTGGGATGCGCCTCAAGCTGATTGGCGGTATGATGAGCTTTACAATTTGATTCACTCCCTTCAACCTCAAGTTCTCATTGGTAATAATCATCATTTGGCTCCTTTTCCTGGAGAGGATTTTCAGATGTTTGAAAAAGATTTACCTGGAGGCCAAACTCAAGCTTTCAATATCGGTCAGCCTATAAGCTCGTTGCCTTTGGAAATGTGTGAAACCATTAATAATTCCTGGGGCTTTAATCTCCATGACCGTCATTATAAGAGCCCCAAGGAGCTGATCCATCTTTTAGTCAAAGCCGCTGGCTATGATTCAAATCTTTTGCTTAATGTTGGCCCGATGCCTAATGGCAAAATCCAACCTGAATTTGTTGATCGACTGCTTGAAGTGGGCCGCTGGTTAAGAATTTATGGGGAATCAATTTATGGAACAAGAGGCGGGCCTCTCCGGCCTCAGCCTTGGGGGGTCACAACCAGGAAAGATTCGTTTATCTATGTCCATCTCCTTAATTATGAAGAGCCGGCTCTTCTTCTTCCAGGGTTCAACCTGCCAATTAAGTCAGCTAATCTAATGAAAAATGGACAAAAAATAAACTTTCGTCATTTACCTGAAGGCCTAATTTTAAATCTGCTTGGTATAGAAAAAGATCCTATCGATACAATTATTCGTTTAGAAATTAAACCTAAAAAATAATCGAACTTGAGACTTTAACCAAAATAAATGATTCATCTTCAACTTATAAGAGGTTGGAGAAAATGAAAAAAATAGAATGGGCAAGTTGCAAAATTTTTATTGTCTTCCTATTATTGGCCAGCCTAATTGAACTTTCTTCTTTTTCAGCCAGTTCATCTAACCAAATTAAATTAAATGTGATTCCAAGACCTTTATTTGTTTCATTTGGTCGAGGCAATTTAAATTTAAAGGCAACAAGCTCCATAATCATCAACCAAAACCTAGCAGATCTAAGGGCCGTAGCTTCTGAGCTTCAAAGAAAGCTTCAAAAAGCTACTGGTTGGCCGTGGGAAATAAAAGAGGTCAGCCAAGTTAAAACAGTTCGTGGCCATATCTTTCTTCGCCTCCTCCCAGAAAGGGCTGATCTTGAAGCCGAAGGCTATGAACTGAGGATAAACGACAGCCATATTACTCTAGATTCCAAGAAGGTGGCTGGTCTTTTTTATGGGATTCAGACCCTCTGGCAGATTTTGCCTGCTTCAATGGAATTAGTTGATTTGGCCAATTCATCAGAGACGGCAATTTCCCCTTCCCATCCACCAATCCAAGCTTTGTCTTGTCTAACCTTTCCTTTACTCCATGTAGTTGACAAGCCCCGCTTTCGCTGGCGGGGAGTCCATCTCGATTGTAGCCGTCACTTTTTTCCTAAAGAATGGATAAAAAAATTATTGGAGACGATGGCCGCTTATAAGCTGAACACCTTTCATTGGCATCTAACCGATGATCAGGGCTGGCGAATTGAAATTAAAAAATATCCTCGGTTAACGGAAATTGGGGCTTGGCGGCGGGAAACCATGGAGGATGGCCAGCCCTATGGTGGCTTTTACACCCAAGAAGACATAAAAGAAATTATTGAATATGCTCAAAAACGATTCATCACTGTTGTTCCTGAGATTGAAATGCCCGGTCACTGCCTAGCGGCTCTCGCCGCTTACCCTGAGCTTTCTTGTTCTGGTGGGCCTTTTAAAGTAGGCACAGAATGGGGCGTGATGAACGATGTCTTTTGTCCTGGATCAGAAGAAACTTTTGCCTTTTTAGAAAATGTTCTTGGGGAAGTAATTGAACTTTTTCCTAGCGATTATATCCATATTGGGGGCGATGAGGTTCCAAAGATTCGTTGGAAAAATTGTCTTCGCTGTCAAACCAGAATAAAAACCGAAGGACTTAAAGATGAAAGTGAACTTCAAAGTTATTTTATCAAACGAATTGAAGCTTTCCTTAATAGCCGAGGCAAACGGCTTATCGGTTGGGATGAAATCTTAGAAGGCGGGCTTGCCCCCAGAGCTACCGTAATGAGCTGGCGAGGCATGGCTGGCGGGATAACGGCAGCTCGAAATGGGCATGACGTCATTATGAGCCCAACCTCTCATTGCTATTTTGATTACTACCAAGGATTAGTCGATGAACCTAAAGCTATAGGTGGCTTTCTTCCCCTGGAAAAAGTTTATACTTTTGAGCCAGTGCCTGCCGAACTTAAACCCGAGGAGGCCCGTCATATTCTAGGAGCTCAGGCTAATCTCTGGACTGAATATATTAAAACTCCAGAGCAGGCTGAATATATGCTTTTTCCCCGGCTTCTGGCCTTAGCTGAAGTTGTTTGGAGTCCAAAACAAAGGGACTGGGCTGATTTTCAAAAGCGGATTTTTCATCATTTTGATCGCCTAGCCTTAAAGGGAGTTAATTTCAGAGTGCCTCCACCTGAAGGGGTCGGTGGTCGCAGAAGAATTATTGATCCGATAATTCTGTCGCTGGTTCCTCCGATACCCTCAGCTAAAATCGTCTTTACCCTCGATGGTCAGAAACCGACCCCTAATTCGCCAATTTATTCTGGCCCCCTTGAAATAAAAGATAATACCATTTTTCGTGCAGCTACCCTTCTTCCTAATGGCCGAATGAGTCATCCCGTCTCAATGTATTTTTTTAAAATTGATGAAACCATCAATGGTCTCAACTATGATTACTATGAAGGCCAATGGGAGCGCTTACCTGATTTAGACAAAGAAAAACCCCTTTATTCGGGAATAACTTATGATTTAACTCTAGACGGCTTAAAGACGGCGGCTGATTATTTTGCTCTTCGTTTTCGAGGCAAACTATTGATTGAACAAGAAGGAGAATACATTTTTTATACTCGAGCTGACGATGGTTTAAGACTTAAAATTAATGACCAAGTGGTTGCTGAAAACTGGGGTCTTTTTGGTCAAAGAGAAGTAGTCGGTCGAATTAAATTATCAGTTGGTCGGCATGATCTTCAGATTGATTTTTTCGAAAAAAGAGGAAGACAATCACTAGAAATTTTTATTGAAGGCCCAGGTTTTCCCTATCAGCCTTTACCGCCGGCCTATTTATTCCGAAATTAGTTATCTCGGTAATGAGAACTAGAAGCGAATTTGTTATTAAGAAGTAGAAGAACTAAGTTAGTTGGCTTATGAGGGCAAAATTTGTAAAATGAAAAACTAATGATTTGAGGACCACCTAGAAACAATTATTTTTGTTCATTTTCGAGTGTTAAAAATGAATTAAAAAGGAAAATAAGGGCCGATAAAATGGGAAAAATTTGTAGCCAAGATTTTATAAAAATTAATTCTGCTTTTCACCATCTTTTCTTAAGGCTCAGTCGAAGGATAGATTGGAGACATTTGGTCTGTAACAAAGGGTTCATTTTCTTTTATCTTTTTTTAATCGCTTTTTTTATTTTAATAGCTCAGCCTTTACCAAAAGAAATTGCCCTTAAAGCAACCGATTATTTTCGGATTCAAAGCGAGCTTGGTCGCTTTTCTGGTGCTGTTCTTATAGGTTATAAAGGAAAAATAATTTTTGAAAAAGGTTTTGGACTCGCTAATTATGAGCTTAATGTTCCCATTGCTTCAAGAACTAAATTTCGTCTAGGCTCTTTAACCAAGTCATTTACCGCAACCGCAATTTTACAGTTGGCGGAAAGAGGATTGCTTAATCTCAATGATCTTGTGTCTAAATATTTGCCTGACTATCCTCAAGGCGATAAAATAACTATCCATCATCTTCTAACGCATGCTTCTGGAATTCCCAATTTTACGGCGCTTCCTGCATATCCCAAATTCAAACTCAATCCAACCACCTTGAATCGGACCATTGGTCTTTTCCGCCAGCTTCCCCTTGAATTTGAACCAGGAACCAAATTCCGTTACAGCAACTCAAATTATATCCTCCTAACCGCGATAATTGAAAAAGTGTCAGGCCAAAACTATGCTGATTATTTAAGAGAAAACATTTTTTTGCCTTTGAATATGCTGGAAACGGGTTACGACGATCCCAACTCGATTATTAAATACCGAGCCAGGGGCTATAGTCTCAAAGATGGGGAGGTTATCAATGCGCCTTATATCGACATGACAGTTCCGGCTGGAGCTGGCGGTCTGCTCTCGACAGTTGGCGACCTTTTTGCTTGGGATCAGGGTTTAAGGAGTGACCAAATTTTAAAGGCTGCATCTAGAGAAAAAATGTTTACTCCTTATCTAGAAAATTATGGATATGGTTGGGTAATAAAAAAGATTAATGGCCGGTTAGTAGCCCAGCACAGCGGCAGCATTGAAGGCTTTGTCAGTCAAATGATTCGCTTTCTAGACGACGACCTTTGTCTCATAATTTTAAGCAATTTTGACTTTGCCCCAATAGGCCAGTTCACTAACGATATGCTTTCTCTCCTTTTTGGCAAACCTATTAACTGGCCCAAAGAGCGAAAAGCCATTAGCATTTCGGCTGAAATTTTTAATCGTTATTGTGGAGAATATGAAGTTGCTCCTAATATAACGATTAAAATTTTTCAAGAAAAGAGCCGCTTCTGGAGTCAAGTTTCTGGTCAACCTAAAATGGAAATTCTTCCTGAAAGTGAAACCAAATTTTTTGTTCGTTTAATTGAGGCCGAAATAACTTTTATCCTTGATTCTGAGGGGAAAACGACCGCTCTTGTTCTGAATCAGGGTGGGAAAGACCATCTAGCTAAAAAAATTCGCTAAACTTTAAGGCGGCTTAATCAAAACTTTTCAACAAATCATTAATAACTCGTCGCATCTCCCGTTGTTGTGCTTGCATCGATTCGAGAAGCTTAAACTGAGCTTTGGCCCGATTAAGATTATGATCAGGATATTTCGTCTTAAAATAAAGATTGCCTTCAAGATAATCGGTTAAAAAGCGTAAGCCAATCGTATAAGTTAAGAGCAGACCGGCTTGAATCAGCAATTCCTTTTCTGAGCTAGTAAGCAAATCTGCGGTCTGCGAGAGATAACCGTCAGCTACGGCCCGAAAAAGATCAATATCCATGACAACTAAAGAAAGGTCAGTTTCATCTTCAGCGGCTGGGCAAGTAGCCGTTCGAACGAGGTCTCCGAAATCATAAAGAGACGAACCTGGCATCGTCGTATCTAAATCAATGACACATAGACCTTGGCCAGTTTCAATATCAAAAAGAACATTGTTAATCTTGGTATCATTATGAGTTACTCGAAGCGGTAAGCATCCTGAATCCAAACCATCAACGACCAGAGAAATTAGTGGTTGAAATTGAAACGCTAAAGAAATGACATCAGCCGCTTTGGTCTTTTTTTCAACTGAAGCTTGATCTAAAGCTTGAAGAAATCGTTTAAATCGATAGGGCGTATGATGGAAATAGGGAATGGTTTCATGCATTTCGCTGGCGGGAAGATCAGCCACTAATTTTTGGAAAAGACCAAAAGCTCGGCCAGCTTCAAAAGCTTGGTCAGGCGTTGAGACGGTTTCAATGGTCTGACAATTATCAATATAATAATAAATTCGAAAATACTCTCCGCTAGAAGAACGATAATAATACTGGCCTGTTAAAGTTGAGACTGGCCGAAGGCATTGCCTTATAGCTTTTTCACCTTCTAGCTTCATTAATTTATGACTGAGATGGTGGGTAACTTTTACCCAATTAGCCATCATTAATTCGGGCTGCTGAAAAACCCGAGTATTAAGCTGCTGCAGGGTATATTTTTTTATTTCATTAGCCTCTTCAACCTCGACCAGATAGGTATCATGGATATGACCCTGACCAAGAGGCGAAAAATGAAGCAGTGTCCCTTTTATCCAAAAATTAGCAAGAATTGTATCTAACTTATCTTTATTCAAATTCAAGCTCATCCCTAACTCTTCAGTAAATTACTTTTCAAGATAAGCCCTGGCTCTCAAGACTTCTCTTTAAATTCTCTGGATATTCACCCTTGGCCAAAAGAGAGGCAATTCCCTGACGAACAAGAGGTAAATCTTCAGGATACGTTACTCCAAACCACTTTTCCTCCGTCGGTAAGTAATGAACCCTTATTTTTCCCTTTCTAAGAAGTTGACCAATAAAGTCAGGAATAAGAAATTCGCTCTGCGAATCTTGACCTTTCTTGGCCAAAAACTCCAAAAATCCAGTCTTTAATAAATCAAAAATCGACGGCTCAAAACCCCAGAAATTCATCGAAACAACCTCTTCTCCACTCAATTCAAGCCAACCTCCATTTTCAAGACGAGCTTTAGCTCCTTTCTCTGATTTCTCGAGATGCTTCATTTCTTTAATATCGATAATTTCGCCACCTTCAAGATAACACAGACCTCGACAAACCGGACCAAAATCAGACAGAGTTTGTTTCAATCGATAGCCAACTAGACTATAGTTAGGCTTCCCATTGACTGGCCTTAGAGAGATTGAAGAGAGATATTCAGCCATTATTTTAAAAGCCTGCCGGCCATAAAAATCATCGGCATTGATGACAGCAAAAGGACCGCTAATTTGTTCCTGAGCTACTAATAAAGCATGACCTGTTCCCCACGGTTTAGCTCGATTATGGGGTAATGAGAAGTCTGAAGGTAATAGGGAAGTAAGTTCTTGAAAAACATATCTAACTTCAGCCATCCTTTCCCAAAATTGACCTATTAATTTGTGGAAATCAGCCTCAATCTCACGACGAATAACAAAAACAATTTTTTTAAAGCCAGCTTGATAGGCATCGTAAAGGGAATAATCAATAATGGTTTCTCCATTGGGACCAACAGAGCTTAATTGTTTTATTCCCCCAAAGCGACTGCCTATTCCAGCGGCTAAAACAACTAAGGCAAGCGTCTTTTCTTTTATAAACATTTTAAACCCAATTTTAATTTTTTGTTAAAATTGAATCTTCTTTCTCTGAGCAAAGTCATTTTTTTCTTGTGAAATGATTTTTAGCTCTATCGACCCTTTCTCTATATAACATATGGAAGAAAAAGGTGTCAAAAGATAATTGGCCTTGGATTCTTGATTTAAGCCCTCAATCAAGTAAAAATTGCTGAAGATAATTTTATTTGTTATAATTAGCGACCGTTAAAATAATTAACCAGAAGGGAGGTAAAGATATGGGTAAGTATTTAGCCATTGTCCTGGGAATAGTAGCTATGGCCGCGGGAGTTATTCTTGTTATTTTTGTTTGGTGGCGGGAGTTTTATGAACTCATTTTCGGCTGTATTCCTCCATTACTCTTTTTTGGCGGCTTAATTGCAGTCATCGCTGGTATCAGCAGTGTCAAGGATGCTATCCGAACTAAGAAACTTGAAGAAGAAGCTAAAAAGGAAGCCGAAAAGAAAGAAGCTACTTCCTAAAATTTTTTTCACTCTTAAAACCACTTATCTTTTTTTTAAATTATACTTTGATTTTGATTTTCTCAATTTTATTAAGACAAAATTAGCCAAGTAATAAGCTAAAGCGCTTTTTACCCCTCTATTTTTTTCTATTGACAGGGCCCTGAAAATTTAGTAGTTTGTAATCAGGTTACAAATTACGGGAGGACACCTATGGATAGCGAAAAAGAAAAGGACCAGCTGGCGGCTAAAATTGATGAAATCGAATCGCAAGTAGAGAAATTGACCATTAAAACCACTCCTTCCATCAAAAGAGTTATTGATCAAGCCTTAGCCAATCGAACGATTGTCCTCACCATTCGAGTGAACGAAGAAAGTAATAAAAAGCTTAACATGTTGGTTGATGCTGGTCTGTTCAAAAGCCGTTCAGAAAGCGCCGCTTTCTTGATTGAAGAAGGGATTCGCAGCCAGGCTCCCCTTTTTAAAAAAATTACTGAACGCCTCGAAAAAATTGATCGAATTCGGGAAGAGCTTAAAAATATTGTGACCGAGGAAATAGATAAGGCCAAAGATTAAGGCCCAGTTAGCCGAGACCGGAGCGGAGAGAAGATTAGCCTTGTGTCGGTTAGTTCATTTCTTTTTTCCCTTCTATTTAATCTTCATCAACCTAACTTCAAGAAATATAGAAAAAGCTTTTCTTCAAAGTAATGCAGCCCTCTTGGCTTCTCTTTGCCCAACTAAAGGAGTTATTCAAGTTTCTCTCCCTGAGCCAATTAATTTCTCTGATATCCTTGCCCCCGGACAAATAAAAGTTTTTTTTGAGCGAATCTTCCACCGTTACTCCACCTTTGAATTTTTTATAGAGTCACCTTTGTCGATCTCACCTGATAATCAGCGATGGTTTATTCGAGCCCGTTGGTCATTTTTTGAAAAAAAGAATCTTCAACAACAAGCCTTCCGAATCTATTTTCAGGTTAAGCGGGAGACAAAGATTAAAAAGAGAGGCCTTGAATGGACAATAATCGAAATCCGGGCCGAAAAAATTTAATTCTTTGGGTGATTTCTGGGCTCGTCTTAACTGCCGGATTATCTTTTTTAACCTCACTATTTATTCCTAGCTGGCTTTTCAATGATCGAGCTTCAGTCCCCATTGACGAACTTCGCCAACAGGAAAGGTCAATAAAAGCTCAATTTGAAGGCTTGCTCTATAATCTAAAGCAAAGAGGGACCAATTTGGTTGCTTCTTTAAATGAAGAAAAGGCCAACCTCTCTGATATCCTTTTTTCCTTGAAGCTTGATCCTGAAGTCGAAGGCGTAGCTTACTTAAAAGATAAAAACATGATCTTCTGGAGAGGGCAGGTAGTCCCTCCTTCTCTCTTGCCTCCAGCCGATGGTCTTTCTCACGTTATCCGCTATAAAGCCAATGTTTTCCTTGTCATTGTTTATCCTGTCCGAGAAAAAGATAAACTAGCTCTTACTCGCCTTCTTTCTTTTCAGCCTCCGTTAGCCACTCCTTTCCTTCATCCTATTTCCTTTCTCCAGGGTAAGGTTTTACGCAATGCCCTTATCGATTATTATAGTGACGAGGAAGATGTCACTGGATTTGAAAGAATTTTCGCTCGGCATCAAGATGAATATATCAGTCAACCAAGATCAAAAGGCGATATCTTGACTATATTTTTCCCCCTGAGAAATGAAGCCCAGAGAATCGTGGCCACAGTTAATTTGAGGTCAGTCAATCCTGCCTTTCGCCTTAGCCACCAGAGGGCGAATTGGCAGCTAATCGGCTGGATTAACCTTCTTTTGGCCCTCATAGGCATAAGTCTGATAAGTTTCATTGCCTGGAAAAAAACCAAATTTTTCTCCCTTTATAAATTGTCTATTTTTCTGGTCAATCTTATTCTTATCCGCTTAGTTCTCCTAAGGCTTGAGGCTTTGATTGATCCGAAGGGTCCTTTATTTTCTCCAGGTTTGGCTTGCTTGCCTTTTTATGGTCGTCTGCTCTCTTCCCCTCTTAATCTTTTTTTTACCTCAGCTCTAATTTTAGCTCTTCTTTTCTCATTTCTTTACGATCGACGGAGTTGGCTTCTATCTAAACCAACTGGGAAAGTCTCTGCTTTTAAGAGGGCTTTAGCCTTCTTCCTTATAATTATTTCAATTCTGCCCTTGTTTGTTTTTTATCAATTTTCTTTGTCTTTAATTCTTAATAGTAATCTCCATTTCATCCGCTTTTCACCATTCTGGCCGACCCTTTTAACTCTTTTTACTTTAAGCTTTTTTTTCTTGACCTGCCTTTTTCTAAGCTGGCTCTTGGTTAGTTTAGCTCGACGGCTTCAATCTGGCTACTTTAATCTTTGGCTTGTTCTCCTGTCTTGGGCCGTTTTTCTTCTTTGTTTGCATTTTACGAGTGAGCCGATATCAAGGCTTAGAATGCTAATTTTGTCCGTGGCCGCAACCTGCATCTGGCTATTTATTTTCAGGCCTCTTTTTCAGACAAGAGCTCTTGTGCGGCTAGCTTTCTTGGCCTTAGCTGTAGCCTTTTTCTATTTAGTCCTTGCTTCAGGTATCCTAATTAAAGAAAAAGTCTTAACTGAAAGTTATCTCTTTGAGGCCCTTCTTTCCCTTGAAAATTGGGCTGAATATTTCCTCCGAGAATCACTCCCAGCTATTAACCAGGAAGCAATTTCTATTATCAATTGTCTGGAAGCAAAAAAACAAAGTGATTTGGCTCCATATCTTTGGAAAAAGACCTCATTAGCCCGATGGAATTGGTATTCAAGCCTGGAAATAAGTCTTCCCGATGGCCAAATAATTTCTCGTTATTCCCTTAATTTGCCTTTCTTTACCCCTAATCTGTTAACTTTAGAACCGAGTAATGACTGGGCCCTTCTTCGGGCATCTTTACCACTACCCGGAAAGGAAGCCGATTTTCTAATTGCCTACCGAGATTTTGCCAAAAACAACGTCCCCCTTGGGCGCTTAACCCTGTATGTTCTTTTGAATGAAGAAATGTTGCCCTTTCTTTATTCAGCTATTCCCTATTTTGACTTGCTTCGTTTCCCTTCTGTTCCTTCCTTAAAAGAGTTTAATTTCTCGTTGGCTATTTTTAAAGCTAATGGCGAAATTATTTTTAATCCAGCGGGGTTAACGACTGGTCTTGCTCTTCCTATTTTAGAACAGCTTAACCAAAATCCTGAAAACCCTTTATGGGCTAAGTTTTATAATCGAGAGCGACTTTTTCGAGCTTTTTATTTTCGCCATGGCCAAAAAATTGTGGCCATTCTCTGGCCATCGCCAGGTTTTATTTCCATGACAGTAAGCTACCTTAAATTTCTGTTTTTTTGGACTGGGCTAATTTATCTTCCTCTTTTTTTAATTGACATAATTTCTGGTCGCCGTCGCTTGGCTTCCCTTTTTTGGGCGTTTTCGAGCCGCGTCTATGCTTCTTTCGTCGCCATCCTTCTTATCCTTCTCGTCCCCTTTACCCTACTTATCAATAATTTCTTTACTCGTCTAGCAAATGAACGTTTCAGCGAGAAAGCTGAGATTCAGGCCCACGTAGCTCGGAATATTATTGAGGATTTCCTCTTTTTCCAAGAAGAGCAAGAGGCAACCTTTTCAGTTCAAGAGTTAGTTCACTGGGTTAGTACGGCTATTAATAATGATGTCAACGTTTATCAAGATGGGGCTTTAGTCGCTTCAAGTCGACAGGAATTTTTTGACTCTGGCCTTTTGCCTGATTATCTTGAGGGAGAGATTGCCTATCGCCTAAAAGAAAAGAAGCAACCCTATGTGGTGTGGAGAAAACGTCTAGGTGAATATTCCTTTCAAACCCTAACTATTCCTCTTCATCTTGACAGTATTAGTCTCTTTATAACCTTATCTTTTCCCTTTGAGCGAGAAGAAATTGGTCGGGTTCAGGAACAGCTTTATGAGTTCTTGATTTTTATGGCTGCTCTTTCTCTTATTCTCATTTTCCTTTTCGCTCGCAGCATCGGTGCTCTTGTTATTAACCCCGTTAGGAAACTGATTTTTGCGACTAAAGAAATTAGTTCAGGTAATCTCGACGTTTTTATTGACCATAGAGGACACGATGAAATGCAAACTCTTGTTGAAGGATTCAATCGGATGGTTCAAAGTCTTAAGAAACATGAAAGGGAATTAGCTGAAATGAGCAAAAAGGCAGCTTGGGCGGAAATGGCTCGGAAAATTGCCCATGAGGTCAAAAATCCCTTAACGCCTATCCGTCTCTCCGCTGAACATCTCCTTCATGTTTATGATGAAAGACCAGAGGAAATTGGAATAGCCTTAAAAGAATCAGTAACTTACATCATTAACGAAGTAGAAAACTTAAGACGTTTAGCCCAGAACTTCTTAGCTTTTTCTAGAGAAGCCCCTCTTCAAATTAGCCGGTTCAACCTTAAAGAATTACTACTGGAGACCGTTTTTCCCTATCAACGCCTCCTTTCTAGCCGTCTTAATTTTGAATTAGAATTACCTGAGAAACTAGTTATCTTAGGTGATCGGGAAAAACTTAAAATTGCCATTCGTAATCTCTTGGTTAATGCCATCGAAGCTATTAAAGGAAAAGGCGAAATTAAAATTAGGGCACGGAGAGAAGGCTCTCAGGTGACGGTGGATATAATTGATAGCGGCGAAGGGATGGATGAGGCTACTTTAAGTCGCATCTTTGAACCTGATTTTTCGACTAAAGACCTGGGCACAGGTTTAGGCTTGCCTATTGCCAAAAAAATAATTGAAGATCATGGCGGCAAGATTAGTTTAATAAGTTCTCCGGGAAAAGGGACGACGGTTAGCCTCATCCTGCCTGCAGGTAATGATTTCCTAGAGCAATAAATAATAACAATGAGTCATGGCAAAAAACCTTTGGGAATTTAAAGTGAAATAATTGATAAAATAATTTATGATAGTTATTTCAACCAGAACGAAGAGTTCTCAATCTGAGTGGTGTTGACTAAAAGATAATAATTTAAATAGCCAGAAAGGGCGAGGGAGAAAATGGCCAAAATATTAGTCACTTATTTCAGTTTGACAGGAAACACCAAAAAAGTGGCGGAAGCAATTTTTGAAGCTCTTGAAAAGCAAAAGGAAATCTTGCCTCTAGAAGAAGTTAAAAAGGTTGATGAGTATGATCTCCTCTTCATCGGTTTTCCCGTCCATAGCCATTCTGTTCCTTATAAAGTCGAAAGCTTCTTAAGGCAATTACCCCTGGGAAAAAAAGTTGCCCTTTTTTCAACCCACGGCTCGCTCACCGGTAGCGAGCTTTCAAGACAAGCCATCGAACATGCAGTTTCAATTATCCCCCAAGCTAAAGTCGTCGGTACCTTTTCCTGCCGGGGTCGGATTTCTCAAGCCGCCTTAGAAATTTTCAGAGGCTTACCTGAACATGAAGCTTGGGTAGACATGGCGGCCTCAGCTTTTCGTCATCCAGATGAAAATGATCTTGAAGAGGCTCGCGCTTTCGCCCGTTGGGTAATGAGTATCTATCCTTATCGATAAGCATAAATTAATTTCCCTTTTTTTCCATCTGCCATTTAAGCCGTTTTTGTCAAGAAATTACCGTCCAAGTAATTTAAAAATTAGCCAGAGGAGCAAACTTAATCCCAGGCTTAATCCAAGACAAGTTGTCAGAGGAAAAATAAAGGTGAAATTTTCCTTTTTAATAATGATATCACCTGGTAGACGACCTAACCAAGTTACTTTGCTGGCCAAGCTGATAATCACGCCCAAAAGAATAAATATAAAGCCAAACAGCAAAAAAAACGAACTCAAGGATCTCATTCTTTCTCTCTCTCCTCCTTTCCAATTATTTCCTCCTTATTGTCTTCTTTTTCCTTAAATTCAATCAAAACCCCATTAAAAAACTTAGGATGGATGAAAATTATTCGGCTTCCCCCAGCTCCTCTTACTGGTTCTTCAGTTAAAAAAGAAATCCCTCTCTCTTGGAAGTGAGCCATTAATTTTTTTAAATTTTTAACCCGAAAACAAAGATGATGAATTCCTTCGCCTCGGCTCTCAAGGAATTTCTTCACAGGACTTTCTTCCCCCAAGGGAGTAACCAATTCAATGGTCGGCCCTTTTTTTGGAAATAAATAGGCCACCCTGACGCCTCGATCAGGAAGACTTTCTGGGTCACTTTTTTCAAAAGCAAAAGCCTCAGCCCACTTCTCAAGACTTGACTCAAGGTCTTTAACAGCGATCCCAATATGATCAAGTTTTTTTATAATCATTTTTTCTCCTTCTATTTTTTTCTCGTGATTTTCTGGCAGAGCAATTCAGCCGCCGTATAGGGATCGATTTCACGAGCTAAAATTTCATCAACCAAAGCCTCAAATTCGTCAGGCTCAATTGACTCAAAAAGAAGGGTAATAAGCTTTTCTCGGAGAAGCTCTCGAAGGAGCCAACTTGTTAACTGTCGACGACGGCCGAGCCTAACTTCCTTATTTTGTCTCTCCGTTAACGATTTTATTGTCGTTTTTAAAGCTTCAATACCTTCTCCTTTAGTCGCTACTGTTTTGATAATTGGGGGTAAGGAATCACCTGATCCAGCTAGTTCCAACATGCTTCTCAGCTGTCTCTCAGCCCGCTCAGTTTCGGGTAAATCGGCCTTATTAAGGACAAAAAGATCACCAATTTCCATTACTCCAGCTTTAAAAACCTGAATTTCATCACCTGCTTGCGGCGTTAAAATAACTGCGACTAAATCAGAATGTCTGACAATATCCCCCTCATCTTGACCGACACCCACAGTTTCCACAAAAATGTACTTTTTCCCAGCAGCTTCAAGAATAGCGATAACTTCACCAGTAGATTTGGCTAGCCCTCCCAAATAACCTCGAGTAGCCATACTTCGAATAAAAACACCGTCATCACAGCTGTGGCGCATCATCCTAATTCGATCTCCAAGAATAGCTCCTCCGGTGAAAGGGCTAGAAGGATCAACCGCAATTACGCCGATAGGAATTTTTTCCTTTCGAAATTTCTCGACTAACTGATCAACTAAGGTACTTTTTCCAGTGCCCGGAGCGCCAGTAATCCCAACCACAATAGCTTCTTGGCGATGGCGATAAATCTCTCTCATGAATTCTTCGGCTCCAGGCTCATCGTTTTCGACCAAAGATATAGCTCTAGCGATAGCCCTCATTTCTCCGCGACAAACTGCCTCTACCAATGAATAGCCGCCTCCGAACAAATCTTTTTTTTCTTTTTCAATTGTTAGCCTCTTTTTTTTCTGATCTTTCATATCGTCCTTTAATATTCAGCTAAGATTTTTTGAGCAATTATCCAGCGCTGAATCTCTGATGTACCTTCTCCAATTGTGGCCAATTTGGCGTCACGATAAAATTTTTCGACGGGGTAATCCTTAGTAAAACCATAGCCACCAAAAATTTGAACCGCCATTGACGATGCTTTAACTGCCAACTCACTCGCAAATAGTTTGGCCATCGCCGATTCTTTGGGAATTCTCAGGCCCTGGTCTTCAAGGAAAGCTGCTCGCCAAGTTAGCAGACGGGCCGCTTCGAGCTCAGTAAAGCCATCCGCCAACATCCATTGAATCGCCTGAAAATTGATTATGGGCTGATCAAATTGAACTCTCTGTCGAGCATAAGCTAAACTTGCCTCAAGAGCGCCAGCGGCAATCCCTAAGGAAAAAGCGGCAATACTTACCCGGCCACCATCAAGAACCGTCATGGCTGCCCGATAGCCAGTTCCTTCCTGGCCAAGAAGATTTTCAACCGGAACTTCAACATCCTCAAAAATTAGTTCGGCTGTATCCGCAGCTCTAATGCCTAATTTATTCTCTTTTTTGCCTACCTTAAAGCCCTTCATTCCCTTTTCTACGATAAAGGCTGAGATGCCATTACGACCTTTGGTCGGATCAGTCACGGCCATAACGACCACAATTTGAGCCAAAGAACCGTTGGTAATAAACATTTTGGAGCCATTAATAATCCAATAATCCCCTTTCTTTTCGGCTCTGGTTTTGATGGCTGCCGCATCTGAGCCAGCTTCAGCCTCAGTCAAAGCCCAGGCGCCAAGAGTTTCACCTGAAACAAGGCGAGGCAGATATTTCTTTTTTTGAGATTCATGGCCAAACAAATTAATATGATTGCAACAAAGGGAATTATGGGCTGCAACCACCAGTCCAACGGATGGGTCTACCTTCGATATCTCTTCAAGTATCAAAACATAATCAAGATTAGAAAAACCGGCTCCATTGTATTCGGGCGGAATAATTATACCGAGAAGGCCCATCTCGCCAAGTCTTCGAGTTAAGCCTTCTGGCCACTCACCTTTTTCATCGGATTCTTTTATCAGGGGTTTTATTTCTTTCACCGCAAATTGTCGGATTGATTCTTTTAAAGCTTTTTGTTCTTCAGTTAATCGAAAATCCATTATTTCTCCTTTCCCCAATATTCAATACCATCCAATCTTACTTAACCTGGCTTTGGCCTTCAAGTTTTTAGACTCGGGAAGCTTCTCCCTCATTATTATACAAAAAAGCCAGGAGCTAATTTAGGCCGACCCAATGTGGCTACTCCTATAAACAAGGATGAGTTGACAGATAATTATTTATAGGTTAGAGTCAAAGGGAAATGCTCAGATTGCTTTTATTGGCCGCTCTTGTCTATTTAGCTGTTCAGATTTTCCGTTTTTTTAACAATATTAAACGCTACTCTCAACCTTCTTCCCCGCCACCCCGCCTCAAGGGCCTTATGGTGAAAGATGAGATTTGTGGTCTTTATCTTCCCCTAGAGGAAGCCCTCCACGAAAAAATTGATGGCCAAACTTATTATTTCTGTTCAAAAGAGTGCCGCCGTCGTTTTTTTGAAGAACGGAAAAATCGCCGCTTTAATCATAAGTCAACCTAATTCTAAAATCGGCGAATTCACCCCTATATTCTTCCCACGTCACATCAACTTTATCCACTCGGGCAAGAGGCGGCCCCTCTTTGAGTTTTTCCAGAAAAAGATTAAGCTGCTCCTCCTCCCCTTCGGCTATCACTTCGACGCGGCCATCAAAAACATTTCTTACCCAACCTGTTATTCCAAAAAAATTAGCCCATTGCCGAGTAAAGTCCCGGAAAAAAACTCCTTGAACCCGACCTGAAATAAAAGCATGCAACCTTTTTCTCATGGTTCTTCCAATCTAAGTTAACTTATATTAACATATTTTTTAAAAAGAAAAAAATGTTGTTGACAGTAGCTGGTTTTGATCCATCGGGTGGAGCCGGCCTAATTCTAGATCTTCAGGTCTTTCGCTCCCTTGGTTTTCAAGGGACAGCTGTAGTTACTGCCTTGACAAGTCAAAATATTCAAAGGGTCTTTGAAGTAAAAGCCCTTCCACCTTCCTTTGTTCGCTCGCAGTATCAGGCTTTAAAAAAAGACTTTTCCTGGGAAGGGATGAAAGTTGGCTTAATTGGCAATCGCTCACTTCTTCCAATTATCAAAGAGATTTTGGAAGAATTGGCCAATCGGCCTAGGGTAATAGATCCTATTTTCCAAGCAAGCTCAGGCGCCTGCTTTCTTGACCCCAAAGCCATTCCTGATTTTTTAAAAACGATTGCCGAACGGGCTTCGGTCATTACCCCTAATCTTCACGAGGCCTCAACAATTACTGGATTAAAAATAAAAACAGTGGAAGATATGGAGAAAGCGGCCAAAAGAATCTATGAAATGACTGGACTCCCCTGCCTGCTAAAAGGAGGGCATAGACCTGGCCGAATTTTCGATCTTCTTTATACTGAGAGAAAAGTTAGGATTTTCGAAAGTCCACGGCAAGCTATAAAAGTTCATGGAACAGGTTGTTTTCTTTCAGCTTCTCTTCTGGCCTACCTAGTCTTAAAGAAGGATCTAGAAAAAGCCTGCGCCGCTGCTCTCCTTTTTACTCAAAAGGCTATAAAAAAAGCTATCAAACCTCATCGTGGGCGAGCTTTCTTTTCTTTCCTAAATTAAAATTTTCCCTCTTTGTTCACCTCTGTTATAATTTCATCTGCCCGCTTTAAAATTTCAGGCGAAAAGGATATCCCCTGTTTCTTAGCAGCTAGAAGATTAAGGTGCAACTTTATTTCTTGAGGATAAATAAAGGGAATTTGGGCTGGATTCTCGCCCTTTTTTATCCTCTCCACCAGTTTCCCAGCTTCATAGCCCATGGCAAAAAAATCTAAACCGAGAGCAGCGCAAGCCCCAGCTCGAGCGGCTAGAAGAAAACTTCCAAAAAGGGGAATCATGGTCTCCTCAGCTACCCGAGCTACAGAATCAAAGGCAGCATTGATCGTATTATCAGAAATAGGAAAAAAACAATCAATTTTTTTGGCAGCAAGAATTTGAGCGCTAATCAGAACATCCTGAGATGAGCTGACAGGGACCGCCACTATCTCAAGACCTAGTTCAATCGCTGCCTCTCGGGCTAACTGAAAATAATATTCTGAGTTCAATTCTGATGGTGTCCAAAGAGTTCCAACTCTTCGAGCCGTTGGCAAAACCTCTTTAATAAAAGCTAGAACTTGAGCAATTGGGCCAGTCGAAGTTACTCCAGTTACGTTGGGCAAATGATCATTGGTCGTTCGGCCAGCGTTCACCAAGAAGGGATTAGCGACCGCCATGAAAATTATGGGAATGCGGCGAGTGGCCATAATCGCTGCTTGCAGGCAAGGGGTTGAGTGGGCCACGATTAAATCTTTTTTTTCTCGCGAATATTCCTCCGCAATCTCCTGAACCTTCTGAATCTCCCCTAAGGCATTTCTCACCTCAATCTCCACAAAATCGCTTGGCCAGAGACCACTGTCCTGAAGAGCCTGGAAGAAACCTCGTTTGGCTTCATTGGCTGTAATCGAATCGATGAGTTGGAAATAGCCAATCCTATAGACCTTACCTTCAGATTCGGTTTGGCAAGACAGAAGAAAAAAGAAAGAAAAGAGCGGAATCAAAATGAAAATCAAAATTAAAAAAAATCGTCGCCATCTAAACCAACCTAATTGCATTGGAAAAAACACTTAAACAAAGTCCCAGTTCATTGGCTAAATTTTTACCCCTAAATGAAGGAACAATTCCGGCGAAACATTACCGCCACTGACAATCAGGGCCACTCGATGTCCTTTAATCTCATTTATTCGATTAATAAGACCAGCTAAAGCCAATGCTCCAGCCCCCTCCACCATTCGATTATGCTCAAGAAAAATTAAATCCATAGACCGACGGATTAATTCTTCAGAGACAACAATTATATCGTCCACATATTGACGACAAAGGTCAAAAGTGATTGAATCAGGCTCAATTCCGCCAGCGACAGCATCAGCTAAAGTTTCTTGCTCTTTGATTCTAACAATTTCGCCAGCTTTCAAAGATGCAGCCATAAAGGCCGAATTTTCAGGCTCAACCCCAAAAACCCGACAGGATGGTTTTAAGGATTTAATTAATCCAGCTACCCCAGAGATCAATCCACCTCCACCGATGGGAACAAAAATATCTTCAACTTCAGGCCAATCTTCAAGGATTTCCCAACCAATTGTTCCTTGGCCGTAAATTATCTCAGGATCATTATAGGGAGAAATGAAAACTCGCCCAAGCTCAGAGGCCAGCTTGCGGCCATAAATTTCAGCTTGATCGCAACTTCCATCATAACGAAAAACTTTGGCCCCAGCTTCCTCAAGACGCCTTAATTTATCTGCTGTGGCCGTTTGGGGAATTATAAGTAAAGAAGGTATGTCTTCAAGTTGACAAGCTAAAGTGACAGCCAATCCATGATTGCCAGTGGAAGCTGAAACTACCCCATTCTGTCTTTCCTCGCAATTAAGAGTCCGGACTTTATTCAAAGCCCCTCTGAACTTAAATGAACCAGATAGCTGTTTATTTTCCCATTTGAAACGAATTTCAGTCCCAAAAGAACGGCTTAACTTGGCTGAGGGCGTAAGAGGGGTATGAAAAACTTCTCCTTTTATCCTTTCCCAAGCTTCAAAAACCCCTTCAGGAAATCTCATGGGGACCATAACTATCCCTTCAATCTAAAAAGATAATATTCTTTTTTTGCCAAAAAGCCAAGAAATTAATTTGTTTTTAAGACGAAACTTTTTTTAAAATAGCTATGTGCCCCGCTACTATATAGGTCCAGCTGGCTGGAGCTATGAAGATTGGGAAGGAATTGTTTATCCGCTCTCTAAGGAGCCAGGTTTTCATCCGCTGACTTATTTAGCTAATTATGTCAATTTAATCGAAGTTAACAGTACTTTTTATCGTCAGCCGACTGTAACTATGTCTTTGGCCTGGCTTCGTCGAATTGCCCAATTTCCTGAATTCTTATTGGCCGTTAAGCTTCATCAAATTTTTACTCACGAAAGAAAGACTTTCTCCCAGAAAGAAGTTGATGATTTTAAGCTTGGCTTAGAACCCCTTCAAGCTCGAGGCCGACTCGCCGCTATTCTGATTCAATTCCCGTGGTCTTTCTATCTTAATAGCGCAAACCTGGATTATCTCGTTAATTTATTTCGTCTTTTTGCCAACTACCCTTTAGCAGTCGAAGTTCGCCATACTTCCTGGAATCGGGAAGACTTTTTCGCTCTCTTACGAGAATATCGAGTCGCTTTTTGTAATATCGATCAGCCCATCATTAATCGCTCTTTAAAGC
>JAOAFQ010000172.1 GCA_026416195.1 Candidatus Aminicenantota bacterium
ACATTATGTATGCTGGGGTTTTGAGTCGGGTCCAAGCGATTCAAAATGCGGCTGTGGCCAATGTCCATGGCTTTCAAGTTGGTCTTGAAGCGAAGCTCCCAGCTGGTTTTGACTTGATTTCTGATTTTAATTATCAAAAAGGCGAAGAGGAACTTGATGATGGCTCGCGAAGTCCTTCCCGCCATGCCCCTCCCTGGTTTGGGCAAACGCGGCTTCTTTATTCAAGCGGCCGACTTAATCTTGAACTATCGCTGATTTACCAAGGGGAAAAGAAACACGAGGATATGGCTCAAGAAGAGAAGGGAAAAACAGAAATATATGCTTTAGATCATTTAGGTCGAACCTATGCTCCTGGCTGGTATACCCTGAATTTCAAAGCGATGTATCGTCTGTCACCCCAAGTTAGTATTACTACGGGAGTTGAGAATATTACCGATCGGCGTTATCGACCATATAGCTCAGGTATATCGGGTCCTGGCCGCAACTTTGTTTTGGCCGTGCGCACCAGCTTTTAAGAACCAGCTTTTATTTAGGGCAAGTTTAAAAGGAAAAGAAGAGGCATTTTTTCTGTTTAATTGAAAGAAATCCGGGTTAAATATGAAATCCGTTAATTTCAAAATAACCATTGACTCAGGCCAGGTTCCTCTTTCCTTTAAGGTTAAAAAAATAGGGAGGGAAGACAAGCGCCTTCCCTCCCTAAAACTATCTAAATATAGTGATTACTTCACTTTGAGGGGGGTAAAGGGAGCAAAGAGGGCAAAACCAACTTCTTGAAGCAGCTTCTTGAAGTTCTCCACATCCTTCTCAAAGACTTCGTTGAACTGGATAAGGAATGTTTCTAAAGCTTTCTTAGCTTTTTCATAGCGGACCATGGCCGGCTGAGAGATGGGTTCATAACGAAATCGGGCAAGTCCGCTAACGGCCGAGGTTACCTGAGAAAGGAGCCCTTCTGCTCGTCCACCTTGTCTAATTGGTGTTGGGCTGAGAATTTCGCTTAGTTTTTTAAGTTTTTCTTCAAGAGATGTGGCTGCGGTCAAAACTTCTTTAATTTTCGGCGAGCGATTGACTCGGGCGAAATCGCGAACTGTCTGAAGAGCTCGTTGAGTGTCTTGGATCTGGCGTTGAGCAGTCTGGACAGTTCGGGTTAATTCCTGAGCTTGGCGGGCTAGATCGTAATTTTTCTTGAGTAATGCTAAATCGACTTTATATCTTGGGTCAGGTTTGACCTCGAATTTTTGGCTAACTTCCTCTCCTTCATATCTAATTTTTACCGTGTAAGTGCCTGGAAGCACTTGAAGTGCGGCAGCCGCTCGGAAGCCGACAGCTGCTGGTGGCAAAGCTGTGGGTGCGGCTTCTTCCCCTGCAGCTCCCTCCATCATATTCCAGTAAACTCGATTAAGACCCTTGTTTTCAGTTCCATTTAATCTGGCCACAACCCGGCCTGAAGCATCTTCGATTGTTATTTGGACGCGAGAGGAAACAGCTGCTGCTCTCTGTCCAGGTTGACCCATAGGAAATTGGCCGCCGCCAATCAGGCCGGCAAAACCCATCTGTTGAGCTCGTTGCAACATTTGTTGACGGGCTTGCTCCATTTTTTCTTGTTCAGCCTTAATTTCTTCAGGTTTTCTTTCGACTGGATTTAAATAATAGGTAAAGCAAGCATTGAGATTTTTATTTTCGCCGACGAATTCGGCATCTCCAAAGGTCATATAGGAACTCATGCGACCACTCTGCCACTGAATAGCCTCGCGAACTGTGAAGAGGTGAATCTTCTTTTTTGTTATTTCATCAGTAAGCTCCCTTAGAGGGGTGATATCGTCGATTATATAAATCGAGCGGCCATGAGTCCCGATGATTAAATCGTTTTCTCGAGGATGAATTGCTAAGTCAAAAACGGGGACGGTGGGCAAGCCATGGGTACATTTCATCAAATTTTGACCACCATTAAAGCTAACGTAAAGACCAAATTCAGTGCCCAGGAAGAGAAGATTGGGATTGACTGGATCTTCTTCAATTGCCTTGCACCAACCATCGATTTCGGGGGTGGCTAAATTTTTCCAAGTTTTGCCAAAGTCGCGGGTGACAAAAAGATAGGGGGTAAAGTTGGACCGCTGATGGTCATCATAGACTACATAGGCGGTGGCTGCATCATGGCGCGAGGCTTTGATGTGGGGAATTAATGCGCCAGCAGGGGCTAAAGCGTTTTTACCGGTCGTGAAGTTTTTCGAAACAAGCTCCCAAGTTTTGCCGCCATCTCGAGTCAATTGAACATTACCATCGTCAGTTCCAACCCAAATAACCCCAGGCTGTTTTGGGCTAGGCGCAATGGCAGTTATTGAACAGTGATTTTCAGCGCTGGTGACATCCAACGTCAAGCCGCCACTTTCATGTTGCTTTTGCTTTTCTGGATCATTGGTAGTTAAGTCAGGGCTGATAATTTCCCAGGTAAAACCTTTGTCGCGGCTTCGATGCAGGAACTGGCTGCCATAATAAACGGTTTTTGGATCAAAGGGGTCAATAGCAATTCCAGCATTCCAGTTATAGCGATGCTTCACGTCCGATTCAGTGGGAATGCAAGGACGCGAGGTTCCGGTGCGGATGTTGTAATAATAAAGGTTACCACCTTGAGACATGCCATAACCACACATCGAATCTTCAGGATCAGGTAAAACGTCAAAACCATCACCTCCGCCAACAGAAATCCAGTGATACATCATGACCCCTCGTTCCGTTAAGGAGGAAGCTGCCCCTCGCCATGAGCCGTTGTCCTGAAGTCCACCATAAACGTTATCGGGAACTTCCATACCATATGCGACGCGATAGTACTGTCCGAGGGGCAAGTTTTCGCAATAACGCCAGCTTTCCCCGCGGTTATAACTAATAATTACTCCACCATCGTTGCCGACAACCATCATTTCGCCATTGGGATGAATCCACATAACATGGTGGTCAGCATGACCCTGGTTACTTCGGACTAACACCCGAACGTTTCGACCGCCATCCTCGCTCACTCGAAGCTGAGTGCCCATGATGTAAAGAATATTTTCATTGACGGGATTTACATAAATGCGGCTGTAGTAGAAAGGCCGATTATGAATGGCTGGATCGTCATTGACTATAGTCCAGGATTCGCCGCCATCATTAGAGCGAAGGAGACAATTTCTTTCAGCCTCGACCAAAGCGTAGACAACATTGGGACGTCCAGGAGCAATGGCAAGGCCGATGCGACCAAGTTCTCCCTTTGGTAAGCCCTCCTTATCAGTAAGCTTACGCCAAGTTTCGCCACCATCATAAGTGACATAGAGGCCGCTGCCTGGAC
>JAOAFQ010000222.1 GCA_026416195.1 Candidatus Aminicenantota bacterium
CTAATTGCCTCATTAAAATCTACATGAAATTGATTTGTTGCCTCACGACAAAATCTACACGAAATTTCTTTGCCTTCTGGCGATTTAGCCTAATAATTTCAGGGAAAATTGGACCCAAGAATAATAAAAAATGGGGACACATACATTTTTGCTGACTTTTATCAGGACCTGAGGCCAGACTTTCGCTTTAGCTAGAACCTACAGACTTTGTTCTAAGAATTCATCTGGAGAAAGGATGGCGCATCTTATCCCATTTTTCTCCAAGACTTCTTTAGAAATAGCGAGCAAGTCTTTGTCGCCGGTGACCAGGTAATCAGCCTTTACCTCTTTACATAAAGCCAGATAATGGTTGTCCTTTGGATCTCTTGATAAAGCTATATTGACAGAGGGAGAGACGCTTCTAGCCAATCTCATCAATTGCTCAATTTTCTCATGAAGATAAGCCATTTTGTCAGCTAAAAGTTTCTTCGAAAGGCTTAACATGGTTTCTTTCAATTCTTTCTCAATAGAAGGTGATAGGTAGACTTCATGGTCTCTCATAGCCCAAGCTAAAGCTTCCAAGGGTTTACCGCCAAAGGCAGCCGATATAATCACATTGGCGTCGATAACCACCTTAGCCATAGATTCTTTGTCTCGCGCGCTCCAAGGCCTTCAGGGCTTCTTTCTTCGAGACTCCTGACTCACTCAGCACCCTCCCTATTTCCAGCAGAATGATTTCAGGGCTATTCTTCTTGACAGGGATTAAACGAGCTATCGGCTTTTTCCTTTTCATGATGACAATCTCGCTGCCTTCATTTACATATTTGACGGCATTTTGTTTAAATTCTCTCACCCCAATAAATTTCATTCGCTTATCCTCCTTTATAAATGTTACCACAAATGTGGGAATTTGAAAAGCAAAACACAGAACTTTTAAATATCTAAATAGAGGTTCAGATGATAAACAGCCTATCCCCAAGATCAGGGGCGGATCGAAAACTGAATTTTGAGGACGGCCCGCTCCTCGAGGGGGATGAACCGGCTCGCTGGATCGAAGCGGCGTTCCCAGTTTTTATTATAGACAATATAAATAACATTCCCCGGGGTTATCTCCCAGCGCAAGCGCATATTAAGGCCCAATTCTTTCGAGACATCGTCATACTGAAAATAATTCATTAGGCCAAATCGGGGCGAAAGAAAGAAATCGGCCTTGAGCTGGTAGACGTTCTCATCGAATTTGCCCTGGGGAAGGTTCCCCCTGACAAGATCAGCCTCAAAAGAAAGACTGGCATATCCTCGCCACTTCAAGTTTAAACTAACCTGGGTCTCGTGAAGCCGACCAGAATAAAATTCACCGAAACTATGCTCCACCCCGAGGCTCACCGGACGATAAGAAGCCGTACTGAATTCAAAGTTAAGATTGGTAAAATTATAGCCTCCCTTAGGAATAATCACCCCTTCGGCCACTTCGAAGTCATAGGGAAGGACATCCCGCTTGGGGACAATGGAAAACTCAAAGTGTTCGCCACTTTCTGTCTGAAATCTCAATGGGCTTAGAGAAATGGTCCTCGTTTCCAGCCGACCTTCAAGATCCCAGTAAAAGCTGAGCCTCAGCGAATAAAAAAATTTCCTGACCAGCCGGCCAATGAGCCCCTTTTCAGGTCGAGGCATGTAATTCACTCCGAAAGAATAGGCCTGGACGTTCTTTCGAGGCAGAAAGCCAAGTCCTGGATCCATCGCGTCTCCATAGTACGAATAGGAGGTGACAATATCCCACAGGTCGTTGGGATAATCGATCTTGAACCCAAAAGCTTGATGGTGCCCTTTCGGAATGGAATTCCAGTTATAAACATACCACCCGCCGATAAGAAAATTCTGGTTTCCCCGAAACCGGGAGGTTTGGTAAATAAGATCAAAGCCAGCCAGAATATTTCTTTCACCCGTAGGGCTACCATAAGTGAAAATAGTGCCGATCTTGCTCTCAGCCAATATATTTTGATAGACTCGACCGGCAAAGAAATTCTGCCGACTGAGGCCCAAGTTCAAGTATTGGTCGGTCATGACATCGAGAAAAGTCAGGTTTGTCCCGCCGAGCCGGCCGAAGACTTTTCCCCCAAAAACAACCGGCACTTGCTGGCCCCGATAGAGGCCGATGCGACGGCTGAAAAAAGGAGAAAAACTTTCGGTGCTCGCCGTCCCAAAGCGAAAAATTTCAGAGCCTTCCAGAAAAAATGTCCTTTTCTCGGGGAAATAGAGAGGAAACCTGGTCAGGTTGATCCTACGCTCATCCACTTCGGTCTCAGCAAAATCCGTGTTATAGCTAAAAGCACCAACAAAATTAGGGGTGAAGTTCTTATAAATATCGAAACCACCATCCCATTGATAATCTGGTCCTTCTAGTTGGAGATGATTCTCTCCAGCTCTGGCGGCTCCATAGGGCCGAAAGGTGATTCCTGTCCCCAGCTTGAGGTCGCTTATCCCTTCAAGGCGGGCTGCCTCCGCGGGGTTGTTGAAAAAATTATCTTTCCTTACTCCCGAGAGCCTGATTGTCTCCTGCTTTCTCGCAATTATCCGCTCTACGTTAATTCCCCAATAGGGAAGGTCTGGCTTAAAGGAGATTGTCTTAAAAGGAATCTTAATCTCTGTGCTCCATCCATCGGCCAGGAGCTGGCTGCGAGCATCCCAGATCCCATCCCAGTCCAGACTCGAGTGTTCTCCATAGGCCAGTCCTTCACTCCTTGCCCCTCGGCCGTTAACTATAAAAATAAAGGCATTTCTTTTGTCGAGGAAGGGATCTAGGAGGACCTTAATCGTATCGTCTTCTTCTCCTTCATCATCTGCGTCGTGGGCCATGTTATTCGCACAGATTTTCGCTGGCTCACTGTCATAACAATAAACGCCAATATAGAGATTGGTGGCATCGTAAAGGACACGCAGTTCGGTTCTCTCACTTGGCTCACCCTCTTGAGGAAAAACCATGCGGAAATCCGTTACTGGAACTGCCCTCTTCCAGGCTTCATCCTCGAGAAGTCCGTCAAGCTTCGGGCCGCGGTCAACCCGGACGGCCCTGACGGTTGGAGATTGGGCGGCGACAGAATTAATGATTAAAACCGAGAGACCAAGGAAAAGGAAATATCGCTCCACAATAAATCGCCTCAAACGATGCATGCCGAATATTTCCAAAAATGGGGACACAAACCTTTTTTATTTTTTAGTTATTTTTTAAAAACCAATCCTTACCGCCAGTGACCATTCAGCCGTCGGCGCTGGCTGATAAGAGTTGCCATCTGGGTCAGGCTCAGTAAAGCCGTAATATAAAACATTAAAAATATTTCGTCCGTTTAACCTGACTTCAAAGGGAGTTTTATTGATTTCAAATTTGTAAGAGGCTCTTACATGGACCAGCGTATAGGGCTCTGTTTTTCCATAACCATTCTCCAAAATCCTATTAGTTGAATCTATATACCAGGAACTGACGTGCTCTAAAGAGGCACCTAAATTAAGCTTCTTGGTCAGTCGATACTCACCATCGATATAAAGTTGATGCTGAGGAATATTGGGTACCCAAGTATTCTTTAAAGTTTCGCCAGTGAGGGTATCCACCTTCCGATATTTAAAATGGTAATAAGTATAGGCTGCTTGGACCGTTAAAGCCTCAACAGGCACCCAGGTAAGTGAGCTTTCAACGCCATATCTTCTCGTCGAGCCCACATTGCCGTAAAAAGTTTCTAACGGCCGGCTCTTTATCCGGTATCGCCCAAAGTCATTTTTTGTCTCCAGGTGAAAGATGGCTACATCATAGCTTAGCTTCCCGCCCAGGGTTCCCCGGGCACCAATTTCCTCGCCACTTGAAGTGGCCGCCACGAGCTTCGGGTTATAACCACCATAAGCATAAGGATTATTGACCAGCTCCTCAGTTCCTGGTGGTAAAAATCCTGTTCCCCAGCTGGCATACATCCCAAAATTGCTCAATGGATTCCAGGTCACGCCCAGTCTGCCTGTGACCCTTTCGAATGATACTTTCCCTGATAGATCGACTCCTCCAGCCTGGAGCTTATCCTTTAGGCGGTTGCTCACTCGGTCAAATCGCACCACGCCTGACACCCCCCAGTTTGCTCCTAATTCAACCCGATCCAGCAAAAATAATCCGAGGGCCTTTTGATACATATTCTGGTTAGCCTGAAATTCTGGACCTTCAATAGCGTTGCCCAGATTGGGGTGTTTGACTTCATCAAGAGCCTGATAGGCGTAGTCAATCCCCAAGCTCAAATAATTTTTAAAATTGTCCTTCCCAGCCCGATGGTTAAGTTGCCAGCTCAATCCAGTAGTATCAAACGTCCGATGAATGACGGAAGAAGGAACAGCTTCTTGATACTTTGTCCGACGATAATAAGATGAAGTATTTAGATCCAGACTATCAGAAAATTTTATGGCCATGACGACTGCATTGGTCAGCCGTTTCGTCCGCTGATATTCGTTGAAAGTATAGGCATCAGGATTAGCCCGTCGTCTTAAAGTTTTAACGTCAGCCATAAACCAAGCTAAATTCAAGCCTTCAGGATTTTCATTAAAAAAATTGGTCCAGCCGGTGATTGCCCTGATTTTGATCTTGGGGCTGAGATTGAAGCTAAATTTTCCCCAAAGATTATCAGCGTTGTATGCAGAATGCTCACGATAGCCTTTACCATCGAGAACGGATCCGCTGATAAAATAATTCATGATTCCCGTCGTTCCGCCAAGCTCGGCCTGAGCTTTTTTAAAACCGAAGGAGCCTCCGATCAAGCTGGCTTGGCCGGATAAGGGCTGACTCCCGCCATCCTTCGTAAAAATGTTGATAATACCGCCAGAAGAACTACTGCCGTAAAAAGCGGCGGCTGGCCCTCGGAGAACCTCAATTCGGCGCACCGTGTTCCAATCAACATCATAAAAATCGGAAATATAGCCGGAGGGATCGTTCAGAGGCACTCCATCAACGGCGGCCCTAATCCCGCGAGTACAACGCTCGGTCAGAATACCTTCGCCTCGGATAGAAATATGGACCCGCTCACCATCAGCTTTATTGTCCACCTTAACTCCAGGCACCAATTTCATCACCTCGTCAATCGCAATAGTGCGAGGAAGGCTATTAAGGACAGGCGATTCAACTACCGAGGTAGCTGCTGGATTTTGTTTAAGGGGAATTTCGATTCTCGGGGCAGTAACCACGATTTCATGTTTCTCTGTCACTTGAGTAGCTGGCGGCGGTTCCTCTGACTGTTGACGAGATAGCTCTTTTTTATTGACTTGATCCTCACTCTTAGCCCCTGTTTTTTCATAGGAACTACTTGAACTCTGTTGAGTAATTTCGGTCGCCCATGTGGCTTTCGTCTTTAGGCTCATTAGAAACCCAAAAAAGACCACAAGAATAAAAATAACTGAAAACTTTTTAGTTAATTTGCGAAATTGAAATTGGCCGAAATTATTCATATTAAACTCCCATATTAAACTCCATTTAAAATATATCATATATAATAAAAATCGATTTGCAAAGCTCTTCCCTTAGCCTGGTAAAAACTTTCTTTTCAACGCAACCAAAATCAGTGGCTCCAAATTATTTCCGACCACGAAAATCTCGGCCTTTAAATAAAAATAGCTTTAGTTATTGGCTGGATAGAACGAACAACTTGAAAAATATATAAACAATATATTATAAAGGGGGGAGAATAAGATGAAAGCAAAGATATTAATCGTTGAGGATAATGAAAACAGTCTTTACCTGATGGAAACTCTTTTAAAGGGGCACGGAGCAGAGGTCATTTCTGCCAGGAATGGCCAAGAAGCCTTGGAAAAAGCCCTCCAAGACCCTCCAGAACTTGTCATCTCTGACATTTTAATGCCTGTCATGGACGGCTTTACCTTATGCCGCTTATGGAAATCTCACGAAAAACTGAAAGATATTCCTTTTGTTTTTTATACCGCCACCTATACTGACCCAAGAGACGAAGAATTTGCCTTAAGCCTTGGTGCGGACAGATTTTTTATCAAACCTCAGGACCCAGATATTTTAATGAATTTGTTGAAAGAAGTGATAGAAGAGGCCTTGAAGGCCAAAAAAGAGGTGAAAAGCCCTCTTGGAGAAGAAATGGAATTTTTCAGAAAGTATAATGAAACTCTTTTTAGAAAACTCGAAAAGAAGATGTTAGACCTTGAAATAACTAATCAGAAACTGAGGATTTTAGAAGAAAAATATCGCCTTAGTTTTGAGAATGTAGCCGACGTTATTTTAACTTTTGATACTCAAGGAACGATAACTGCAATCACACCGAGTTTAGAAAAAATACTCGGCTATCACCCGCAGCAGTTCATTGGTCGTGAGATTACTTCTCTCGAAAAAATTTTTACTCCTGATTCTTTTAAGGAAGCTATGGCTGACTTCAAAAGAGTTCTTTCAGGCGAAACTTTTGGGATGAAAATTTATGGTTTCCTTACGGCCAACGGCACTTTGAAATATGGAGAAATCAGTGGTTCTCCTATTTTAAGCAACGCACAGGTCTTAGGGGTCATTTGTGTTGCTCGAGACATTACAGATCGCCTGGAATCGGAAAGAAGACTTCGCGAAGCCACCGAAAATCTCAACAAGGTAATGAAAACAACCATTCAAGTCATTATGGGGGCGATCGAATCCAGAGACCCTTACACCGCCGGTCATCAATTGAGGTCGGCCCATCTGGCTCAAGCCATTGCTACAAAAATGAAGCTTCCTCAAGAGAAAATTGACGCCATCTACATGGCTGGCTCCATTCACGACATTGGCAAGATTTCGGTCCCAGTCGAAATCTTGGTTAAACCATCAAAGCTAACTGAGCTTGAATACTCTTTAGTCAAAGAGCATGCCCGGATTGGCTTTGAAATTCTAAAAAAAGTAGAATCGCCTTGGCCTTTAGCCGAGATTGTCTATCAGCACCATGAACGCTTGGATGGTTCAGGTTATCCGAGAAACCTAAAAGACGACGAGATTCTTCTTGAGGCTCGAATCCTTAGCGTGGCTGATGTTGTCGAAGCGATGGCCTCCCACCGACCATATCGCCCGGCGCTGGGAATTGATGCCAGCTTAAAAGAAATCGAGGAGCAGCAGGGCATTCTTTATGATGCTGAAGTGGTCAATGCCTGTTTGCAGCTATTCCGCAAAGATGGCTATCAACTGCCTCAAGCAGAATGGGCTCTTTAAGAAAAAATCATTTTCCCAAAAGAAAAAGGCAATTTAGAATTGATAGAAAGAAAAAATATAAATAAATTCAAAATAATAATCTTTTTTTAAATTCATATCTTAATTAAAATATGGTTCGCCTTTTTTAACATCCCTAATTAAAGGAGGAAAAGATGCTATCAAAAAAGCTTAGAATTAAACTAAAACAGTTTAAACTTTCGACTAGTTCATTAAAGGCTCTTTCAACCAAACGACAACCATTGGCGCGTAAATGTTCCTGCCTTAGTTTCTTCAAAGATATTAATGTTGGTTTAATTAATAGTTGGGCCTTTCTTTTCCTTATCTTTTTAATTATCGCCCTATTAAGTGCCATCCCTGATTCAATGGCGGCGCAGCTGACTCCAAATCAGGAGCAGACGCAAACATCCCGCCCTGCAGCTAAACCATCCTCGCCTCCTCAGCCTCAAACAGCAATCGCCACCGAAAAGCCACTTTCAGTCATTAAGAACCAGATTACGATTAATGGTCGCCTCATCCCTTACACAGCCACAGCGGGCGAGATAACCATTCTCAAGCCTGATGAAAAACCAGGAGCCTCAATTTTCTTTGTGGCTTATACTCGTGATGATGTCAAAGATAAATCGACTCGGCCGATTATGTTTTGTTTCAATGGCGGCCCTGGCTCATCTACAGTTTGGCTTCATTTGGGAGGTCTTGGCCCCAAAAAAGTTGCCTTGACTGAGGAAGGCTATCCTCTGAAAATTCCTGCTGATGTTATTGATAGCGAAGATTCCCTCCTTGATGTTACTGACCTTGTCTTTGTTGATGCTGTTTCAACTGGTTATAGCCGGCCTCTTCCTGGGGAAGACCGAAGCCAGTTCCATGGAGTTGAAGAAGATGCCAACGCCTTCACCGAATTCATTCGGATTTATCTAACGAAGTTCGACCGTTGGCTTTCCCCCAAGTTTCTACTGGGTGAAAGCTACGGAACCTGTCTCTTATAC
>JAOAFQ010000223.1 GCA_026416195.1 Candidatus Aminicenantota bacterium
AGATGTGTATAAGAGACAGGTTGCATAGGCATGTGTGAAATCGGAAAGTCAGCTTATCGAGGGCCTGAGGTATTATATCCTCAACCTTTTGGCATTATCACCGCTGCCTCAGAGAAGGATTATCCAGTTGATCTTTCCCATTTTAGCATTATGGGGACAGCAGTTGGGGCTTATGGAGTTGAGGCTGATCCTGATATCGCTACTTTTGAGAAAGTCAGCATTGAAACCAGGGTTGGTCACGATAAAGGAATTAAACTTAAAGTTCCCTTCATTATTGCTGCCATGGGCTCAACTAATGTAGCCAAACAAAATTGGGCCGGTCTGGCAATTGGCGCCGCAATAAGTGGAACTATCTTGACCATAGGTGAAAATGTCTGTGGGATGGATGAAGAAGCCGAAATTCGCCATGGTCGAATCATTCGCTCCCCTGATATGGAAACAAGAGTCAGGCTTTTTCAAAAATGGCAAGAGGATGGCTATGGGGCCGTCGTTGTCCAGGCTAATGTAGAAGATACCAGGTTAGGGGTTCACGAATATGCGATTGAAAAGCTGGGGGTTGAGGTAGCCGAGCTTAAATGGGGGCAGGGAGCTAAAGATATTGGCGGTGAAGTCAAGATTAAAAGTCTTGAAAAAGCCCAAGAACTAAAGCGCCGAGGCTATATTGTTTTACCTGATCCGGAAGCGCCAGAGGTGATTGAAGCTTTCAAGCGAGGTAGCTTCCGCGAATTTGAGCGTCATTCCCGCCTCGGTATGGTTGAAGAAGAGAGCTTTCTTAAGAGAGTAGAAGAATTAAGAAAAATCGGTGCTAAGTATATTTTCCTTAAAACTGGCGCTTATCGACCGGCTGATTTAGCCCGAGCAATTAAATATTCTTCGAAGGCTAAAATTGATCTTCTGACCATAGATGGAGCTGGCGGCGGGACTGGGATGAGTCCTTGGCGAATGATGAATGAATGGGGCATCCCAGGAGTTGAGATTTGGTCCCTGGCTTATCAATATGCCCACCGTCTAGCCAAAGCGGGCGAGTATGTTCCTGATATGGTTTTCGCTGGCGGCATCACCTTTGAAGATCAAATCTTCAAAGCTCTGGCTCTTGGAGCCCCCTATGTTAAAGCTGTGGGGATGGCTCGAGGACCGATGGCCGCAACGATGGTGGGTAAAACAATTGGGCGAAGAATATTGGAAGGTCAAATCCCTGTTTATGTTGAGCGTTTTGGCTCTTCAGTGGAAGAAATTTTCATCGCCGCACCTGAGCTCAAAAGAAAATATGGTGAACAGTTTAATGAAATTCCGACCGGAGCCATCGGGCTTTACACTTACTTCAAACGGCTTAGCCAGGGTTTGCGCCAACTCATGGCTGGTAATCGAAAATTCTCTTTAGCTTATATATCCCGAGATGATATTGCCGCCTTGACCAAAGAAGCAGCTGATATTTCTGGTATCCCCTATATTCTTGACGTTGATCGGGAGGAAGTCGAGAAAATCCTCTCCAGTTAAAAGGCAATTCTTTCAAAAAGGCCTTTTTACCCTTAAAAAAGGTTTTACCTTATCTCCTCTTTAATCAGCTAAGTTTAAAGACAATAATTTTTCTGGTTGTTGAATTAATTTGCGGAAAGTGAGGTCTTTTTCTTGCTTCTGATATTTTTCGATGGCTCGATAAGCTAAAAAATGGAGGGTTCGAGGGGGTAAACCGAGAGATTGATCTCCCTGTTGTTGAAGTCTCATTATTTTTTCTAGATCCTGTTTAAATAACTTAAATATTTTTTTTAAAAGGGCTTCATTTTCTAGACACCAATTAAAACGATCGCGCCGGAGAAAAAGATAATCGGTTAAAGGCCTTCCTGGCAAAACTAGCGATGAGAACCAACAGGCCAACCCTTCAGATAGGAGATACCAAGAGGCTTTCCTCTCGTCGGCGATTTCAAAGGACTTTTCCTGTAAAAGGTAATGAGCATACTCATGGGCATAAAGAAGATCAAGAAAAGCAAGGTCACGAAATCTTTCTAGCCCAAAAACAATTACCTTTTCTTGACCTAAGGATAAAAGGAAGGCCTCTGGACTAAAAAACCCAATCATCAAATAAACTTTTATCGGGCGATTTTTCTCTGGTGGGGCAATTTTTAAACAATGCTGGTGAATTTTCCCAATGATTTTTTCTGCCTGTCTGTTTTTTAAAAGGGAACGGAGTCGGCTATAATGATTAGGCTTGATAGCTCCAACCCGAATCTTCAAGGCTTGGCGATCAAGAAGTGGGAAAAGGGCAAAATAGGCATCAAAAAACTTACGGTAAGGGAAATAATAATAACGCCAATAAAGGGGCCAGGCGTCCTCTCCCTTCTCTATCAAATCAAGGAAATGAAAGAAATTTTGATATAGAGGGATCAAAATTAAGCTTGGAGTCAAAGGGAGAGTCTCTTTCCTTGAAAATCGTCTCTTCATTTATTTATTTTGTCACCTATGTTAATCTTTCCGCTTTCACTCTTCGACCTATTATTTTTATTCTCCCTTTAATTTTATCTTTTTTCAAAAATTATCTTTTTGCCATGTCGATTCGAATTAAGACTTGTTAAAATTGTCAGTCAAAATATCTCTCGGGGAAAGAAATTGACAGAAGTTGAAAAAAGAAAAGTTCTTTTTTGACTGAATTGATAATATAATTTAATTTCTGAGCCAAGAAAAAGGTTAATGCGAATAGGTTTTCATCAGCCAGCTTTTATTCCCTGGGGTGGATTTTGGGCCAGATTGGCTCACGTTGACAAAATGATTCTCCTTGACGATACTCTTTTGGCTCGAGGATTTACCTTCGTCAATCGCAATCGCCTCAAAGGGCCAAACGGCGAGATCTGGATTACTGTCCCCCTTAAAAGAAAAGGTCGGGGAAGACAAAAAATTCGAGATTTGGAAATTCATGAAAAGCCTTATTGGGCAAAAAGATTTTTGGCTACTTTGCGCCATTATTATGGAAAATCAATTTATTTTGAATCTTTATTTTCAGAAATTTCCAAGGTGGTCAATGACAATAATGATTATTTTCTCCCTATGATCGAATCATTACTCCTTTTGTTACGGGAGGCTTTTGGCCTAAAGACTCCTTTGATCAAGCAGTCGGATTTGGGAATAACCGGCCAAGGAACAGAATTATTGATTTCAATTGCTGACTACCTAAAAGCAGATGAAGTCTTGCTTTCTTCCTATGCAGTCAAGCACGTTGATCTTAGACAATTTAGGCAAAGAGGAATAAAGGTTTTTCTTCATTTTTTTGACATGCCTCAATACCCTCAATTTTGGGGCGAATTCTGTCCCAATCTGTCGGCCCTTGACCTCTATTTCTGCCTTGGCCCCAATGGCCTTCACCTGCTCGAAAAAGCCTCAAGAATACAGCCTTGGCCTTAATTGGAAATTTTCTTAAACTTTATATTGGTCAAGGCCAGTGGGAACAAGTCAGGACAATTATTAATTGTTTACTTTTATCTTATTGTCTTCTTCAAGTAATATTTTTGGTGATATTCTTCAGCTCGATAGAATTCTTTAAAAGGAACGATTTCGGTGACGATTTTTCTTTGACCAAAATGGCCAGCTTTCTCAAGCTCCTCTTTTACCTTTAAGGCTATCTGACGTTCGGTCTCATTGTGATAAAAGATGACTGACCGATATTGAGAGCCGATGTCTGGACCTTGCCGATTTAATTGAGTTGGATCATGAAAAGAAAAAAATTTTCTGACCAAATCTTCATAGCTTAAAATCCTTGGATCATAAACTATTTCGACTGTTTCCGCGTGACCAGTTCGGCCGGAACAAACCTGATCATAGCTTGGATTCTTTACCTGGCCCCCACTAAAACCGACGGCCGTATTAAGAACGCCCTCCAATTGGCTGAATTTGTATTCTATTCCCCAAAAACAGCCTCCGGCAAAATCTGTCTCTTATACACATCT